>JBEKVR010000028.1:0-40748 GCA_049513815.1 Roseiarcus sp.
CGGGTCGAGAAGCCGAAAACCCCCGTCACACAATCCCGAACTTTCCGAAAATCAGAATTTCCGCTATAATGCTCCTCATCGCCCCACCCCAGCGCACCGCGGAGCACCCCCATGTCGGACGCACCGGAAGAACTCTCAAAGCGCCAGCGCCAGCGGGAGGCGACGCGGGCGCGGCGGCTGGCGACGGCCGAGCGGCGGCGGACGCTGTTCGAGCTCATCGTCAGCGGCCATTCCTACGCGGCGATCGCCCGCGAGACTGGCCTCAGCCCCTCGGCGCTGCGCCGCGACGTCGGCAAGGCGATCGCGGCGCGCTCGATCGAGGCGCCGGAGCGCTACGTCCATCTGCAAGTGGCGCGGATCGAGAAGGCGCTGCTCGCCGTCGACGCGGCGATCGAGCGCGGCGACGTCAAGGCGGTATCCAAATACCTCAAGGTCGTCGCCGCCCTCGACCGCTACCATGGCTTGGCGACCGCCCTCGCGCCGCCCGAGCCGGCGTTGGCGCCCGCCGAGCCGCGCCTGCCCGCCCCCGCTCCGCCGCTGGCGCTGACCCACGCCGCCCCGCCGCTCGACGTGGAGGAGACGGACGCGGCGGCAACCGTCGCGCGCGCGCAAAATGGCGCCTAACGCGTTGAAAGACTTGCCGCGCGCAACCGACTTGTCGTGGGGCGGCGAGGCAGTAGGCAGTGGGCAGTAGGCGTAGGAGCGGCAGGGTTTCTTTCACGCACGTCCTCTGCCGACTGCCTACTGCCCACTGCCCACTGCCCGGCCCCCGCCCTCGCCTCAGCCGAACAGCGAGATGAACCGGCGCGCGGCGGCCTCGGGATCGGCGGCGGCGACGATCGCCGAAACCACGGCGAGCCCGTCGGCGCCGGCCGCCAAGGCCGGCGCGCTGTTGTCGGGCGTCAGCCCGCCGATGGCGACGACCGGCTTGCCGGTCAGGCCGCGGATGCGCCGCAGGCCGTCGAGGCCGAGCGGCGCCGCCGCGTCGACCTTGGTCTGCTGCGCATAGATCGGCCCGACGCCGAGATAGTCGGCGGCCGCGGCGTCGGGGCGCAGCGCCTGCTCGACGGCGGTGATCGACAGGCCGATGAACGCGCCCGGACCCAACAGCCGCCGCGCCGCCTCGACCGGCATGTCGTCCTGGCCGACATGCAGGCCGTCGGCGTCGACCGCCAGCGCCACGTCGAGGCGATCGTTGATCGCCAGCGGCACGCCGAGCGGCACCAGCGCCGCCTTCAGCGCCCGCGCCTCCTCGACAAAGGCGCGCGTCGTCGCATTCTTCTCCCTGAGCTGCACCATGGTCGCGCCGCCGCGTACAGCCGCCAGCGCGACGTCAATGACGCTGCGCCCCGCCGCCAGTCCGCGGTCGGTGACCAGGCACAGCCGCAGGCTGGCGACGTTGAAAGCCACTTCAGCGCGCCCGCATGCGCGTCGCGACGTCCGACGCCGAGACGGCGTCGAGCGCGTCGATGAAGGCGACGCGGAAGCTGCCCGGGCGGATCGCCGTTTCAGCGGCCTTCTCCCCGGCGACGCCGTAGACGCCGATTGCCGCCACCGTCGCCAAGAAGGCGTCCGGCGCGCCGGCGGCGAAGGCGGCGACGATCGCGGAGAGCGCGCAGCCGAGCGCCGTGACCTTCGACATCAGCGGCGATCCGTTGGCGATCTCGACGACCCGCTCGCCGTCGGTGACGAGATCGAGCGCGCCGGTGGCGGCGACGACGCAATTCTGGCGGCGCGCCAGCGCGACCGCCGAAGCGCGGGCGGCTTCCGTCTCGTGCGCGCTGTCGACGCCCTTCGGCGCGGCGGCCTCGTCGTGCAGTCCGACGATGCGCGCGCAGGCCATGACCTCGGAGGCGTTGCCGCGCACGATCGTCGGCTTCAACGCCAGCAGGCGGCGCGTCGTCTCGTCGCGGAAGCGCGTCGCGCCGACGCCGACGGGATCGAGCGCCCACGGCCGGCCGTTCTTGGCCGCGACCCGCGCCGCCGCCTCCATGCCGACGACCCAGTCGGTCGACAGCGTGCCGATGTTGACGACCAGCGCGTTGGCGATCGCGCCGAAATCCTCGGCCTCTTCCGGAGCGTGGATCATCGCCGGCGAGGCGCCGATCGCCAGCAGCGCGTTGGCCGCGACGTCCATCGAAACATAATTGGTGATCGCCTGGACCAGCGGCCGCTGCGCGCGCAGCGCGGTCAGGCGACGCGCGGCCTCGGCGGCGAGCGCGACGGGGGCGGGGTTTTGCGGGCTCATGCGATCGGCTCCAGGGCGGCGGCGCGCCGCGGCCGCATCCCTAAACCCGCGACGGCGGCGAAGTCGAGAGCGGCGGCGCCCCCTGCCCGCTCCTCACTGCAGCCACTTCGCCTTGAGCGCGGCCAGCGCGCCGGTAGAGTCGCTGACGTGCAGCCATTGGTCGACGAACGCCTTCAGCGCGACGTCGCGCGGCAACAGATAGGCCTTTTCGCTGAAGTCGAACGGCGCTCCGGGGTGGATCGCGCACAGCGCGCCGGGGTGCAGCTTCTGCTGATAGAGCGTCTCGGTCGCGTCGGTGATCATCAGGTCGGCCTCGCCCTTCGCCAGCTTGTCGAAGATCGACAGATTGTCGCCCGACACCTCGATATGCGCGGCCTTCAGATGGGCGCGGTCGAACGTCTCGTTCGTCCCGCCGGGGTTGACGATCACGGTCACCTCCGGCCGGTCGATCGCCGCAAGATCGGCGAACTTGTCCTTGTCGGCGCAGCGGGCGATCGGCGTCTTGCCGTCGCGCAGGTACGCCGCCGAAAAGAACGCGGTCTTCTGCCGTTCGAGCGTCACCGACACGCCGCCCATCGCGATGTCGAAATCGCCGGCGGCGAGATCGCGCGTCAGATCCGCCCAGCGGGTCGGGACGAATTCGACCTTGACCCCGAGCGCCGCGCCGAGCGCCTGTGCGGCGTCGACGTCGAGGCCGGCGTAGCCGCCATCCGCCGCGCGCGTCGTGAACGGCGGATAGTCCCCGGTCGTTCCGACTTTGAGCACGCCGCGCGCGAGGATTTCGTCGAGCCGCGTCTGCGCAAGAGCCGGCGCGGCGAAGGCGGCGAGAGCGCAGAGGACGACGATGCGCGGGAGGACCGAGCGGAACGCGGAAGCCATTGTCGAAGCTTGCCGCTCGAGCGGCGTCAAGGCAAGCGCGTGGCGGCGAGGCCGACAGACTGACGATTGGCGCGTCTGATCGAGAGAGGCGCGCGGCGCCGAGCCCCGTCATCCGCCGTTTTCGTTGTGCGAGCAGGTGTAGCCAAGCAGAGCGAGGGTTGAGCCCCAGACGGGCTCGGCGTGGTCGGCGCCGCAGGCGTTCGGGTTGCGAACCATGCCCGCGACGAATGGCGGCGCGCTGGACTCGACGACAGACTTTTGGTCGCGATCCGACTGCGTCTCATAAAGCGCCTTCGCGCTCCGCCAGCTTTGAGCGTAGGCCGTCGACTGAATCGCCATGAACGCAATCATAGTCAGTTGAAGACCTTTCATCGACGTCTCCTCTCGGCGCCGCATTTGGCGCGCTACAGAAGAGACTCGACAGCAATCGCATTTATTCCCAACGCGCCGCCACTGCTCGCGGCGCCGCGCTGGCCGCTCGGTAGACGCGGGATCAAGCCCCTCAGCGCGACTCCTTGACGAAGTCGACGAACGCGCGCAGCGGCGCGGGGACCAGGCGGCGGCCGGGATAGTAGAGGAACGGACCCGAAAAACTCAGCCACCAATCTTCCAGGACCGGCGCCAGCGCTCCGCTCGCCAGATGCGGGCGCAGCCAGTCCTCGAAGTGATAGATGTCGCCGACGCCGGCGACCGCTGCGTCGACCAGCAGATCGGCGCCGCCGCCGAGTTGAACGAGCAGCGGACCGACCGGATCGACGCGCACGATCTCGCCGTCGCGCTCGAACTCCCACGTCTGCGTCGCCCGGTCGGCGAAGCGGCCGCGCAGGCAGGCGTGGCCGAGCAACTCGCGCGGGTGCGCGGGCCGGCCGCGGCGATCGAGATAGGCGGGCGCGGCGGCGGCGGCGAAGCGCTGGACGCGCGGCCCGATCGGCACGGCGATCATGTCCTGCTCCAGCCGCTCGTCGTAGCGGATGCCGGCGTCGCAGCCGGCCGCCAACACATCGACGAAGGCGTCTTCCGCGATCACCTCGAGTCGGATGTCGGGATAGGCGGCGAGAAAGGGCGGCACGATGCGCGGCAACACGAGCCGCGCCACGCTGATCGGAACATTGAGCCGCAGCGTCCCGGCGGGCCGATCGGGCGCCGCCGTGACCCCGTCGAGCGCCGCCTCGACTTCCGTCAACGCCGAGCCCAGCCGAGCCAGCAGACGCTCGCCGGCCTCGGTGGGCGCGACGCTGCGGGTCGTCCGGTTGAGCAGCCGAACGCCGAGATCGGCCTCCAGCCGCCGCACCGCCTCGCTCAAGCTCGAAGCGCTGGCGCCGCTCAACCGCGCGCCCTCGCGAAAGCCCCTGGCGCGCGCCACCGCGACGAAGGCGTTGAGATCGCCGAGATCGACTTTCATTGTTCGCAATTCCGCACGACCTGTCTTGATCATGCCTGATTATCGCGCGAAGGAGCAAACCATAGCTTGGGGCCATCGGCAAAGGAGACGGATCATGTCCAGCATCGACAAGGCCGGCGCATTCAAGCTCGGCGACCGCTTGGTCAAGCGGCTCGGCTACGGCGCCATGCAGCTCGCCGGGCCCGGCGTGTTCGGCCCGCCCAAGGATCGCGACGCCGCCGTGGCGGTGCTGCGCGAGGCGGTGGCGAGCGGCGTCGACCACATCGACACCAGCGACTTCTACGGCCCGCACGTCACCAATCAGATCATTCGCGAGGCGTTGCGCCCCTACCCCGACGACCTTGTCATCGTCACCAAGATCGGCGCCCGGCGCGGCGCGGACGCTTCGTGGCTCGCGGCGCCCTCTCCCCAGGAGCTGACCCAAGCGGTGCACGACAATTTGCGCAACCTCGGCCTCGACGTGCTCGAGGTCGTCAATTTTCGCGCGTTCGGCCTTCACGGGCCGGTCGAGGGGTCGATCGAGGCGCCGCTGACCGTGCTGGCCGAACTTCAGCGTCAGGGCCTGGTGCGCCACATCGGCCTGAGCAACGTCACGCCGACCCAGATCGCCGAGGGACGCAAGATCTGCGAAATCGTCTGCGTGCAGAATCTCTACAACGTCGCGCTCCGGGCCGACGACGCGCTGATCGACCAACTCGCGCGCGACGCAATCGCCTACGTGCCGTTCTTCCCGCTCGGTGGGTTTACGCCGCTGCAGTCGTCGGTCCTATCCGACGTCGCCCGGCGTCTCGGCGCAACGCCGATGCAGGTGGCGCTGGCGTGGCTGCTCGCCCGCGCGCCAAACATCCTGCTGATCCCGGGCACCTCTTCGCTTGCCCACCTGCGCGAAAATCTCGCCGCGGTCGATCTTCCGTTGCCTGACGACGCCCGCGCGGCGCTCGACGAAGTCGCGCGCTCCGCCGCCGCCTGAGGGCGCCGCGCCTCACGCCTGCAAGCGAGGGACTGGGGCTGAGCGGCGGCCGGGTCAGCGCCGCGTCCGTCGGGCGCGACCGGCTCCCCTCATTCGTTCTTCGCGCCGTCGAAGATCCAGGTGCGGATGAGATCCCGGTCGCACGTCGACAATTGCTTCTTGCCGTGCGGCATCCGGATGTCTTCCGAGACGCGCCAATCGAGCAGCCGCATCAGGCTGCTCGCATCCGCATCGCCCGGCACGACCATTGCGCCGAACTTGGTGCCCTTCATCACCGATTCGTAGGACGTCACCTCGAACCCGCTCTTCTCGGCGCCTTCGCCGCCGGCCAGGTGACACGCGCCGCACTTGAATTTGAGCAGCGGCAGGACGTCCTCGGAAAAACTGATGTGCGGTTTCGCCGGCGGCGCGGCGCAGGCGGCGGTGGGAAGAAATTCAATCGCCGGGCCGACGAAGAGAAGCGCCGCCAGCGCCGTCGCCGCGCCCATCGCCAGAGTGTATCGAGACGTCATGCGAACCTCCCTCGACCCGACGTTCGCCGCCTGGAGCGCGTTCGCGGCGCAAGTCAGCGCCGGTGGGTCGCTTGCAAAGGTAAGCGCAATTGTGGGGCGCGGCCCTGCGTCTCTGCGTCGCGAGGCGTTCGCCGCGAAACCGAGGAGTGAGCGGCAAAACGACGCCACACGCGCTGAAAGGTCCGCCAAGCGCGACGCCTTGCCGCGCCGCCCCCGGCCCTACCTTTCGGTCAATTTCAGCTCGATGCGGCGGTTGTGGGCGAGGGCTTCCTCGTCTGCGCCGGGATCGATCGGCTGGAATTCGCCGAAGCCGGCGGCGGCGAGGCGGGTCGGTTCGATGCCCTTGGAGATGAGATATTGCACGACGGCGATCGCGCGCGCCGCCGACAATTCCCAGTTCGACTTGAACGGCCCGCCGGAGATCGCCTTCGAATCGGTGTGGCCGTCAACGCGCAGAATCCAGGGAATGTCGGGCGGAATCTCGCGCTCGAGATCGAGCACCGCGGCGGCGAGCGAGTCGAGCGACTGCTTGCCGGCGGGGCTGATGTCGGCCTTGGCCGATTCGAACAGCACCGAGGATTCGAACACGAAGCGGTCGCCGACGACGCGAATGTCAGGGCGCTGGCCGAGAATCTGGCGCAAGCGCCCGAAGAAGTCGGAGCGGTAACGCGCCAGCTCCTGCACCTTCTGCGCCAGCGCGACATTGAGCCGCTGTCCGAGGTCGGCAATCTTGGCTTGCGCTTCGCGGCCGGAAGACTCGGAGGCTTCGAGCGCCTCCTGGATCGCCGCGAGCTGCTTGCGCAAGGCGGAGATCTGCTGGTTGAGGATGTCGACCTGGGCGAGCGCCTTGGCCGAGATCTGGCGCTGGGCGTCGAGCGCGTTCGCCGCCGCGGTCGCCCTGTCTTTCTCCGCTTCCGCGCCCGCGCCGCCTTCAGCGGCGGCGTCGAACAGATGCTGGCGCTCCGACTGCGAGGCTTCGAGCGTCGCGGTCAGCGAGGCGATCTTGGTTTGGTCCTCGCTCTTCTGCGACCGTTCGAGCGCCAGCAGACTGGTCAGTTCCTCGATCTGCTGGTTGAGTTTGGCGAGCGCGGTGTCCTTGCCGGTCACCTCGCGCGACAGGAAGAACTGCGCCAGCATGAACACCGACAACAGGAAGATGATGACCAGCAGCATCGTCGACAGCGCGTCGACGAATCCCGGCCAGTAGTTCACGCTCTCGAAGCGGCGCCGATGCGACAACGCCATGGCTTGACTCCGTGCGGCGAAGGATCAGCGCGTTTCGCGCTCGCTCGCCAGGCGGCGCAGCAACTTGCGGATATCGTCTTGCAGGGCCGTCTGGGCGTTGACCCAATCGCGGATCTGCTGCTGCTCCTGGCGCATATGGCCGACCAGCGACTGAATCCCCTCGGCGAGGCTCGCCATCGCCGCCGCGCTGCGGCGCTGATCATAGACCTCGCCAGCCGCCTTTTCGTGGACCGACGTCGCTGACGGCGGGTTCATTTCGACATGGGCGGCGAGGAAGTCCTCGAGTTCGGTGTAGAATCGGTTCTGCGCCTGCCCCGCCTGGAGGTCGAGGAAGCCGAGGATCAGCGAGCCGGCGAGGCCGAACAGCGACGACGTGAACGACACGCTCATGCCGGCGATGGGGGCCGACAGACCGCTCTTCAGGTCGTCGAACATGGTCGTGGTGTCGGCGCCGGTCTTCATTGAATCGATCACGCCGCTGATCGAATGCACGGTCTCGAGCAGGCCCCAAAAGGTGCCGAGCAGGCCGAGGAAGACCAGTAGACCGACAAGATAGCGGTTGAGCTCGCGCCCCTCGTCGAGCCGGGCGCCGATCGAATCGAGGATCGCCCGCGAGGTGGCGGTCGAAACGCCCCGCTCTCCCGCCCCGGCGTTGATCAGCGTCGCCATCGGCCCGAGCAGTCGAGGCTCAACGATTCGCGCGCCGGCGACCGGCTGAGCGAGCGAATTGACCCAGCGGATTTCACGGAACAGCCGAAACACCTGGCGAAAGGCGAACAGCGAGCCGATGACCAACACGCCGATGATCAAGCTGTTCAGCCCCGGATTGGCCGAAAAGGCCAACATAATCTGCTTGTAGAGGATGAGAGCGACGAACCCGACCAAAATCAGGAACGACGCCATGCCGACCAGGAAGATGCGCGGCGACGTCAGAAGGCGATGATCGGATGCTTGCGCCATAGGGGAACCGGTGAGCGGGCGGAATGTCGCGACGCATCCTAGCAGAAATGAGGCCGGCGACGCCAAGGCTAGCGTCGCAACGGCGCTCCGACCTCGCCTGGCGCCGGCAAAAGCGCCCTCGGCCCGGGCGCGGCCGCCGCGACTCCAGGAGTCGAGCGGCCGCAGCGCCGGCTGGTCGCCGTCAGGCGACCTTCCGCTTCGGCTTCAGCCAGCCGCGGTTGTTCAGCACTTCGGCGATCTGGACCGCGTTCAGCGCCGCGCCCTTGCGCAGGTTGTCGGAGACGCACCACAGCGCAAGGCCATTTTCGACCGTGGGATCCTCGCGGATGCGCGAGATGTAGGTCGCGTCCTCGCCCGCCGCCTCGTGCGGCGTGATGTAGCCGCCGGGCTCGCGGCGGTCGATCACCAGGCAACCAGGCGCGGAGCTGAGAATGTCGCGCGCTTCGTCGGCGGTGATCGGCTGCTCGAACTCGATGTTGACCGCCTCCGAATGGCTGATGAACACCGGCACGCGCACACAGGTCGCGGTCAGCTTGATCTTGGGATCGAGGATCTTCTTGGTCTCGACCACCATCTTCCACTCTTCCTTGGTCGAGCCGTCGTCCAAGAAGACGTCGATCTGCGGAATGACGTTGAAGGCGATGCGCTTGGGGAACTTCTTCGCCTCTATCGGACCGGTGGTGAACACCGCGCGAGTCTGCGAAAACAGCTCGTCCATCGCCTCCTTGCCGGCGCCTGAGACCGACTGATAGGTCGAGACCACCACGCGCTTGATGCGCGCCTTGTCGTGCAACGGCTTCAGCGCGACGACGAGCTGCGCAGTCGAGCAATTGGGATTGGCGATGATGTTCTTCTTGCCGTAGCCCTTCGCCGCGTCGGCGTTGACCTCGGGCACGACCAGCGGCACGTCGGGGTCCATGCGCCAGGTCGAGGAATTGTCGATGACGACGCAGCCCTGCGCGCCAATCTTCGGCGACCATTCCTTCGACACCGCGCCGCCCGCCGACATCAGGCAGATGTCGGTCGTCGAGAAGTCGTAGTTCTCGAGCGCCTTGCACTTGAGAATCCGATCGCCGAACGAGACCTCCTTGCCGATTGATCGGGAGGACGCCAGCGCGACGACTTCAGAGACGGGGAAACGGCGCTCGGCGAGAATACTGAGCATCTCGCGGCCGACGTTGCCGGTGGCGCCCGCCACCGCGACCTTGAACCCTTGCATAAGAAACGATCCTTTCGCTCGCGGTCCCCCCCAATTTTCCGCCCCTCGCGGGCGGGCTCCTCGACGCCCCGCCGGGGGGAGGAGCCGGAGCGGAAGGCGCAGTTAACCCTTCACGCCGCCTGTCATGGCGGCGCGCGATTTGCTCGTCGTTTTCGTCGCGCGAAGCGGCATCGCAAGGGTCCGAGCTGCAGCGCCGAGGCGCCGGGACGGAAGGTGGAAAACACGATGCGGCGACGAAGTCAATGCGGCCAATCAAGCCGCGCCGGCGCCTGAGCCTCGAGGTCCGCTCCGTCAGGTCAGGCTCGCGCCAGTCTAGAAAACCAACCTTGAGCTCCCAAGGGCCCATTCGGGCCGATCAGGAGTCGGGCATGGTCAGAGGCGTTTCGGCGGCGGTGCGCAAACACGCCCGGGAGCAAGATTCGAACGCGGGCCTCCACGCCTGGCTCGAAACCGACGCCAATCAACGCGACTCGCTCGCCTTCGTCCCCTATGCGCGCGGCGGCGACCCCACTCTGCCGCCTGTGGTGTCGCGCCTCGACGCGGCCGAGATTGGCTCGAGGATCGCCTCCTGGCGCGCCGCCAGCGCCCCGCTCGACGCTCTGTTCTTGCAAGGAATTCCCCCCGCCGCCGCCCTGCGCCGATTCGGCCTGACCCATTGGTCGATGAACAACGTGCGCGCGGCGAGCGCCATTCTCGCGGTGGCCGCGGCGCTGGCGCCCAACGAGGCGGCGCTGTGGCTCGACCTCGGCTCGACGCTTCACGCCAGCGGCGAGGCCGCCGAGGCGCGTCCGGCGTTCGAACGGGCGCTGGCGCTCGATTCGGGACTCGCCCGCGCCTGGCTCGGCCTGGCGCTGGTCGCCAACGCGCTCACCGACCCCGAGACCGCCGAACGCGCTTTCGCCGCGGCGCTGCAGCGCGACCCGCAACTCTCCGAAGCCGCGTTCGGCTTCGGCCTGCTGTGCTTCGAGCAGCGGCGCTACGTCGAGGCGGTCGCGCACTGGCGTCGCGCGGTCGACGCCGGCGGCCGCCACCCAATGATCCACGCCGGGCTCGGCCAGGCTCTGTTCTTCACCGGCGACTTTTCCGGCGCCGCGCGCGAAATGGCGATCCAGATCGCCAGCGGCGTCGGCGTCGACCAGAAGCTCACGCGCCGCTACGCCCTGGCGCGCTTCCTCGAGGCCGCAATCATCGCCGACGACGTCACTGCATTTTCCGCCTATCGCGACGCGGCGAAGGCGGACGCGGAGGACGACGCGACGGTCGCGCGCACCGCCTTTTCGATGCTCAGCGCCTATGGCCATCGCGACGCGGCGATCCGGCTCGGCCGGGCACGGTTGCCGTACGGCGACGCCGATCCGATCCAGCGCTATCTGTTCGACGCAGTGGTCGGCGAAAAGCTCGACCGCGCGCCGCGCGATTATCTGGTCGCTTATTTCGATCGCTTCGCCGAGACGTTCGACAGGCAGCTCGTCGAGGTTCTCGGCTACGACGTTCCCGAGAAACTCGCGCGGCTCGTCGCCGCGCACGTGGGCGAACTGCCGCGCGCCGTCGACCTCGGCTGCGGCACAGGGCTCGCCGCCCGGCATTTGCGGCCCGGACGATCGCGGCTCGTCGGCGTCGACTTGTCGCCCCGCATGCTCGCCAAAGCGGCGAAGCGGCGCGCCTACGACGAACTCGTCGAAGCCGACATGATCGCCTTCCTTGAACAGACGGGCGAAACCTTCGATCTCGTCTTCGTCGCCGACGCGCTGATCTATCTCGGCGCGCTGGACGCCTTTCTCAACGCCGCCGCGCGCGTCATGCCGCCGGGTGCGCTGCTCGCCTTCAACGTCGAGACGACCGACGCGGCGCCTTGCGCGCTGCTTCCCTCCGGCCGCTTCGCCCATGAGCTGTCGGCGCTGCGCGACGCCGCGGCGAGGTGGTTCGCGCCCTGCGTCCAACAGGCGACGGTATTGCGCTCGGAGGCCTCCACGCCGGTCGAGGGCGCCTTGATCCTGTTCGAACGGCGCCCTGCCTGACGCGGACAGCGCCGGCTCAGCGTCTCGCTCGGCGCTCAACCCACTGCGGCCGCGTCAACGCCATCATTGTCAGATTGCGCCGCACGCCGTCGGCGCCAACGTAGGCTTCGCGCAGCACGCCGTCGCGGGTGAAGCCGAGCTTCTCGTAAACGCGCTGGGCGCGCGCATTATGGGAAAAGCAGTCGAGCCAGAATCGGTGCGCGCCGACGCGATTGAATGTCCAGTCGACCACCCGTTCGAGAAAGACGCGGCCGATCCCTTCATCGGGGCGCGCGACGGCAACGCGCTTGAGATAGCGATTGCCGTGCGGTTCGCTGAGATCGCGCAGGATCGCGAAAGCGACGACTTCGCCGTTCGCTTCGCCGACCAGATAGGCGGAATTGGCGTCGTCCATCATCGCGCGATGCGCTTCGGCGCTCGAATGTCCGACCCAGCGTTCGAACCCCGGCGCCCGTTCGATCGCCATGATGGCCTCGAGATCGCCGGCAGTGGCTGCCCGCAACGTCAGATTGACTTCCATGGGGCCAAGATCGCTTGCGTTTTTTCCCGACAAAACGCCATTGCGCGGGGCGGCTCGATTGTCTATACCCCGCCTACTCGCGGCCGCTAGGCCTTTTGCGAGGCCTGATGGAGTTGGGCGGCTAGCTCAGCGGTAGAGCACCTCGGTGACATCGAGGGGGCCACAGGTTCAATCCCTGTGCCGCCCACCATCTCCATCGCCGGCCGCCGAGCGGACCTCCCCTTTCCCTTCCCGCAGCCGCGACGCCGCATTAGGCGCCGGCCAACGCCGCCGCCGAGCCAAGTCAGGTCGAGGATTGTCTCGCCGCCTTCCGGCGGGCTGCGTCGCTTTCGTCAGATCTGCCACAATTCCAATCGTGCAATGAACAACGCGCTCGGCGTCGGCCATCAAGCGGGGCGATCGGGGAAGAGTCCGGGCATCCATGCGGACGCGAGCGTTGCAGGAAAAGCGAGTGTAAGCGGATCGCGGGGACCTTTCGAGGCCAGCACTCCCCGTTCGAGAAGCATCGACGCGATTCGCCGGGCGTGGCGTGGCGTGACTCCCAAGATGTTCGCTAGGTCGCCCCGAGGCATTTCGCCGCGATAGAGTATGGCTTCGAGGATGGAAGCCGCCTGCGTCGGCAGAGCATCGAGCGAGGCTTCCTCTTCCGCCCACCGCAAGATACGCGCTCGCAGGCGTTCGGGCTGCATGAGGCTTTCCATGAACGCGACCTGATCGATGCAGGTTTCAAGGAAAAAGCGCGTGAAAGATGCAAGCGTCTCCTCGCTGAGATTGCCCCGACCATCGAGATCGTTACGGCGCTGAAGATCGCAGTCCGCCAGATGGGCCTTGTAGCCTGCAACATTGCGGGCGAGTCCGCGCGAAACGGACCAGACGCCTCCCGAGTCAAGCGCGTCGAGCAGGACGGCGTGCGACATGAGGCGCGCGACGCGACCATTGCCGTCAAGAAACGGATGTATCCACAAGAGCCTGTGATGCGCTGCAGCGGTCGCGAGGATGGTGTCGGTTCGCCCGAGTCGCTGATAGACTCGTTCGAACTGGGAGAGAAAGCGCGGCGCTGCGCCGGGGCTGACTGATACGTGTCGCCCAACTTGGACATCCCGCGTCCGGAGTTGTCCCGGAACAATCCGCACCTTCTCGTGAGTGTAAGGATCTTCACACCAAAGCAGATCGTCAGGTAGCTGCGCACAAAATCGGCGGTGAATTTCGAGAAGGCCCTCGGTCATAACCGCTCGATCTCGGAGTCCTCCCTCGTCGATCCAACTCTGGACTGAGATATGGGCCCTGGCTTCAAGCTGAAGATCACGTTTGTGCGCGTCGGCGCTATAATCTTGCTTTAGCGCCCGCTCGATATCGATCGGATGCGTGTCATGGCCTTCAATGAGATTGCTGTAGTAGCAGTTCATCGAACGGACCAGCGCCGCGAGCGCGCCAACGATACTCGCCGGCAAGCTGCGGCGAAATCCGCTGGCTTTGGAAGCCAGCTCCACGACCAATTCGACGAGCAGGCCGCGATGCCGCGAATCCTCACTGATGAGCAAGGGTTCCATCATCGTGGTGGCTTCGCCACGATCGGCGGCCTCTTTTATGTCCGCCATTTTGTCCTCTGAGGCGGCTGCCATAGTTTCTGACGTATCAGATGTTTAGGATGAAGACACGAAGAAAACCAAGTATCGGGATGTCCGCATGAATGTCCGCTATCCAATCGAATAACGAACGAGATCGACGCTATTCCCGTGCGGCAGGGCCAGTCGGGGTAGAAGTCTGTCAAAATGGGCAGCCGATTGCGGGGCCGTACCGGCGACTTAACGCTCGGCAACCGGGCGCGCCGCAAGTTGCCAACCTTAGGTAGATTCAGTCCTTTTGCGTCACTTTCCCTTCCCGCAACCGCGACGCCGCATAAGCGGCGAAGACGCCGACCAGCGCCGCCGCCATGCCGAACCAGGTCAGGGCGTAGGAAAGATGGTTGTTGGGAAAGGCGAGGATCGTCTCGCCGCCTTCCGGCAGCGCCGTCGGATCGGGGCCGGCGTCGGCGTCGATAAAGAACGGCGCGACCCGACTCAGTCCTTCGGCGCGCGCGATCGCTCCTACGTCGCGGGTGAACCATTGGCCGGAGGCCGGATCGTCGGACGGCGTGAACAGGTTGCGCGTCTCGCTGGCGCGCATAAGGCCGACGACCGTCGTTTCGCCATCCCCGAGTCCATCGCCCGCCGCGGCCTTTTGCTCCTCCGGCACGAAACCGCGGTCGATCAGCACGGTCGCGCCGTCGGCGAGCTTGAGCGGCGTCATCACCAAATGGCCGGGCCCGCCGAATCGCCCGTGCGGCTCGGACAGGGCGCGAAACACCGCGACCTGGCGGCTGCCGTCGAAGACGCCGGCGAGCCGTACGCGCTTGTATTCGTAGTCGGCTGGGTCGAGCCGCGGCCATTCGGATTCAGGCGGCGCGTCGACCGGCGCGGCGTGAGCGCGGCTCTCGGCCGCTGCGATCAGCGCCTCTTTCCAGGCGAGGCGATGCAATTGCCAGACGCCGAGGCCGATGAGCAGCGCGACGCAGACAACCGACGCGACGGCCGGCGCGATCAAGCTATGGGCGCGCGCATTCACGGCCCCTCCAGCCGTCCCTGCTCCGCCCGATTGACGTATTGCGCAGCGATCAGGAACCCCTTGAACGGCCGCAACAGGCCGACGCAGACGACCAGTGCGAGCGGGACGAAGACAATCGGATAGATCCACATCGGCGGTTCGAACGCAGTCTCGACCGCGAGCGCCGCGCCAAGCACCAGAAACCCGCCGACCAGCGACACGAACACCGCGGGGCCGTCGCCGGCGTCGGCGAAACCGAGATCGAGGTCGCAGGCGCTGCATTTCGGCGCCACAGTAAGGAAGCCTGAGAACAGCCTGCCCTGACCGCAGCGCGGGCAGCGTCCGCGTACGCCGGTGATGAATGGCGAGAGCGACGCGCCGCCGCCCGCTTCACTGGCCATGGCGCGCCGGCGCTTCGCACGGGCGGCGGCTGCGTCTGATCACCCTGCCGCTCCCTCGATCGTCGCGCCCCACGAGCCCCAGACATAGATGCAGCAGAACAGGAACAGCCATACCACGTCGACGAAGTGCCAGTACCAGGCGGCAAACTCGAAGCCGAGATGCTGCTCCGGCTTGAACTGGCCGGCATGGGCGCGCGCCAGGCAGACAATCAGGAAGATCGTGCCGATGATTACGTGCGCGCCATGGAAGCCGGTCGCCATAAAGAAGGTTGCACCGTAGATCGAGTTCTTGAACGCGAACGGCGCGTGCGCGTACTCCCAGCCTTGCACGCAGGTGAAGCAAACGCCGAGCAGGACGGTCAGCGTCAGGCCAGCCTGCAGCCCCTGGCGATCGTCATGCAGCAGCGCGTGGTGGGCCCAGGTGACGGTCGCGCCCGAGGTCAGCAGGATCAGCGTGTTGAGCAGCGGCAGGTTGAGCGGGTCGAGCACCTCGGTGCCCTTGGGCGGCCAGACGCCGCCGGTGAACGCGACGCGGCCGTATTGAATCGACTCGTTGGTGAACAGCGACGCGTCGAAGAACGCCCAGAACCAGGCGACGAAGAACATCACCTCAGAGGCGATGAACAGGATCATGCCGTAGCGCAGGCCGATCTGCACCACCCGCGTATGGTCGCCGGTCTCCGCCTCGTGGACGACGTCGATCCACCACGACGCCATGACGTAGATCACGCCGGCGAGGCCGACGCCGAGGAGCGGCAGGCCAAAGCGACCGAGCGCCATCTCCTTGGCGTGCATCGAAAGGATCAGGCCGACCGCCGTGAGGAAGGCGAAACACGAACCGACCAGCGGCCACGGGCTCGGATTGACCAAGTGGTAGTCGTGATGCGGCTTGGCGTGCGCGTCGGCCATTCTCTTCCCCTGCTCCTTCCGACCGGCGGCGCCGCCGACCGGGCTCGATCCAACCCCGGCGCCTAGAGGCGCATGTCCCTCACAATCGCGGCGGCGCGCCGCCCGCCTGCGGCGCGAGCGCCACCGGCTTGGCGGCGTCGCTCGCGGCGAACAACGTATAGGACAACGTGATCGCCGCCACGTCGTTCATCGTGTGATCCTGCTCGAGGCGCGGATCGAGAAAGAAGACGACCGGCAGCTCGGCGGTTTCGTTGGGGCCAAGATGCTGCTCCGAAAAGCAGAAGCACGACACCTTGTCGAACCACGCGCCCGCGACCTCCGGCGCCACGTTGAAAACCGCCACCGCGGCGGTCTCGCGCGCGCTGCGATTGTGAACACGAAAATAGACGGTCGCGGTCGCGCCGGTGCGCAATGCGATCGTCGCCGACTCGGGCTCGAAGGTCCAATCGAGCCCAGGCGCGACATTGGCGTCGAAGCTGACGCTGAGCGTCCGGGCGCCGCGCGCCGCCGGCGCCGCGCGGGCGACCTGGGTCGTGCCGCCGTAACCGCTCGCCTTGCAGAAGGCGGCGTAGAGCGGGACCGCGGCGTAGGCGGCGCCGACCATCGCGACTGCGACGCTGACGACGATCGTGGCGACGCGCCGGTTGCGGTGAACGCTCTCAAGCGAAGAATTCGGCGGCGCGTCGGTCATGGCGGCGGCGGCAGCGAATGCGCGCCCATCTTGACAATGGCGATGGCGTAGAACAGCGCCGCGAGAAAGGCGACGCACAGGCCGACGGCCACATTGCGCAAGCGCAGGTTGCGCGAAGCGCCGGCGCGAGGCGAGGATTCGAACGGCGCGTCCATTGCCATGCCTTCACCAGATCCCATGAGCGATCGCCGCCAGTCCGCGCTCGACGATCAGCAGCGCGACGAGCGCGAACAGGTAGACGATCGAGAACCCGAACATCTGCATCGCCGCCCGGTTGGCGGCGGCGCCCTTGCGAATTCGATAGACCCGCAGCGCCATGACGACCATGCCGACGCCGGCGATCGCCGCCGCGACCGCGTAGAGCGGGCCGCCGAGCCCGGTCAGCCAAGGAGTCAGGCCGAGCGGCGCCACAACGAGCGAATAGACGAGAATCTCGGTCCGGGTGCGCGCCGCGCCTTTGACGTTGGGCAGCATCGGCACGCCGGCGCGCGCGTAGTCGCCGCTCTTGACCAGAGCCAGCGCCCAGAAATGCGGCGGCGTCCAGAAGAAGATCACTGCGAACAGCGACAGAATGTCGAGCCCGACGGTCCCGCTCGCGGCCGCGTAGCCGACGACCGGCGGCAGAGCGCCGGCGGCGCCGCCGATGACGATGTTGAGCGGGGTCAGCCGCTTCAGCCACATCGTGTAGATCACAACGTAGAAGAAAATGGTGAAGGCGAGCAACCCGGCGGCGAGGAAGTTGGTCGTCACCGCAAGCGTCACCACCGCGAGCAGCGCCAACGTCAGGCCGAAGGCGCGCGCTTCGCCCGGCTTGATGCGACCGTCGGGCACTGGGCGCAGGCGCGTGCGCGCCATCAGCGCGTCGATGTCGGCGTCCCACCACATGTTGAGCGCCCCCGCAGCGCCGGCGCCTACGGCGATCGACAGCAACGCGGCGAAGCCGATCACCGGATGAACCGACGTCGGCGCGCACAGCACGCCGGCAAGCGCGGTCCACATCACCAGCGACATCACGCGCGGCTTGAGCAACGCGAAATAGTCGCCGGGCGACGCGTCGCCGATGATCGACGGCGACGCGAAGGAAGCGCTGTTCTCAGTCGTCAAGCTCATGGCAGCACCGTCACGATCCGCCTCCGCCTCGCATCAGCGCTCGTAACCGACGATGCGCGGCAGCGTCTCGTACTGGTGGAACGGCGGCGGCGACGGCAGCGTCCACTCGAGCGTTTCGGCCCCCACGCCCCACGGATTCGCGCCCGCAACGCGCTTGCGCGCGAAGGCTTCGTAGACCGTGTAGAGGAAGACCGCCGTTGCGACGCCGGCGATATAGGCGCCGATCGACGAGACGAAGTTCCACTGCCAGTAGGCGTCGGGGTAATCGATGTAGCGGCGCGGCATGCCCGCCAGGCCGAGAAAGTGCTGCGGGAAGAACGTCAGGTTGATGCCGATGAACAGCAGCCAGAAATGCGTCTTGGCCAGCCGCTCGTCGTACATGTACCCGGTCATCTTCGGGAACCAGTAGTAGAACCCTGCGAAGATCGAGAACACGGCGCCGAGCGACATTGTGTAGTGGAAGTGGGCGACGACGTAATAGGTTTCGTGCAGGGCGCGGTCGACGCCCGCGTTGGCGAGCACGACGCCGGTGACGCCGCCGATGGTGAAGACGAGGATGAAGCCGATCGCCCACAGCATCGGCGCGCGCAGCGAGATCGAGCCGCCCCACATCGTCGCGATCCAGGAGAAGATCTTCACCCCGGTCGGCACCGCGATCACCATCGTCGCGAAGACGAAATAGCGCTGGGTGTTGAGCGACAGGCCGACCGTGAACATGTGGTGCGCCCACACCACGAAGCCGACCGCGCCGATCGCCACCATCGCATAGACCATGCCGAGATAGCCGAACACCGGCTTCTTCGAGAAGGTCGAGACGATCTGGCTGACGATGCCGAAGCCCGGCAGAATGAGGATGTAGACCTCGGGGTGGCCAAAGAACCAGAACAGATGCTGGAACAGAATCGGGTCGCCGCCGCCGGCCGGGTCGAAGAAGGTGGTGCCGAAGTTGCGGTCGGTGAGCAGCATGGTGAGCGCGCCGGCGAGCACCGGCAGCGCCAACACCAGCAGGAACGCGGTCACCAGAACCGACCAGGCGAACAGCGGCATGCGATGCATCGTCATGCCGGGCGCGCGCATGTTGAAGATGGTGGTGATGAAGTTGATCGCGCCGAGGATCGACGAAGCGCCGGCGATGTGCAGCGCCAAGATGACGAAATCCATCGCCGGCCCCGGCGTGCCGACCTTCGACGAGAATGGCGGATAGAGCACCCAGCCGCCGCCGAAGCCGTGCATGCCCGGCGAACCTTCGACGAACATCGACAGGATCAGCAGCAGGAACGAGGCCGGCAGCAGCCAGAACGAAATGTTGTTCATGCGCGGGAACGCCATGTCCGGCGCGCCGATCATCAGCGGCACGAACCAATTGCCGAAGCCGCCGATCAGCGCCGGCATCACCATGAAGAAGATCATGATGACGCCGTGGGCGGTGATGAACACGTTGTACATATTTTTGGCGGCGTCGATCGATCCGTCGCCGGCGAGAATCGCCGAAATTGTCGGGAAGACGCCGATGCCGGGGTTCATCAACTCCAAGCGGATCATCGCCGACAGCGAATAGCCGACCAGTCCCGCCACCACCGCAAAGATCAGATAGAGCGTGCCGATATCCTTGTGGTTGGTCGAGAACAGGTAGCGCCGCCAACCGGTCGGATGGCTGTGGTCGTCGTCATGATGCACAGCGTCGATCGCCATGAAGTTGTTCCCTCGAGAAATGTCGGTCGTTGCGCGCGTCTGGATCTGGTCAGCCGGCCTGCGTTATTGGCGCGTCGTCTCGTCGGCGGAGGCCGCAACGCGGATCACGCTCGGCGCAGCGGCGAACGTCTTCTTCGCGTCGGCGAGCCAGGCGTCGTACTTGTCCTGGCTGACCACCCGGAAGGCGATCGGCATGAAGGCGTGATCCTTGCCGCAGATCTTCGAGCACTGCCCGTAGTAGACGCCCTCGCGATCGGCCTTGAACCAGGTCTCGTTGAGCCGGCCCGGCACCGCGTCGATGCGGACGCCGAACGACTGCACGACGAAGGAGTGGATGACGTCGGTGGCGGTGATTTGCAGCCGCACCACCTTGTTGATCGGCACCACCGCTTCGTTGTCGACGGACAGCAGACGGATGTCGCCGTTCTCCGGCTTCACGTCGCCCTGGTCCTTGATGAACGAATCGAATGCGAAGTCGCCTTCGTCCTTGGGGTAGGCGTAGTTCCAATGCCATTGCGACGCAGTCACTTTGACCGTCACATCGGGCGGCGGCAGCGTCAGCTGCATCGTCAGCAGCCGAAACGACGGCACGGCGATGAACAGCAGAATCACCACCGGCAGAATCGTCCAGGCGACCTCGAGCGCGGCGTTATGGGTTGTGCGCGACGGCGTCGGATTCGCCTTCTCGCGGAAGCGCCAAACGACGTAGATGAGCAGCGCCAGCACGAACAGCGAGATGACGACGATCACCGGCACTAGGATGTCGTTGTGGAACCACTGCAGATAGCGGGCGAGGTCGGTGACCGGCGCCTGGAATCCGATCTGGCCCGATTCGGCGTGGCCGTAGGGCTCCTCGCCCCACGCGGATGCGGCGAACAGCGCGCTCGCCGCGGCGCTCGCCGCCCCAATTGCGATTCGACGCCGCCCGAGCCGTCCGCCTTGCCTCATGTCCCGCCCCGTTCCCCTTCGTCGCCAGCGCGCCGCCTGCGCCGCAATTTCGCCGTCACGCTTCGCTCAAGATGCGACGATGCGCCGCGGCCCTGCGGCATCATACCGCATTCTAGCGGATTGCAAATCACAAAGACGGCCCGCGCAGAGCCCCGAACGCCCCGCGCCGCAGGCGCTGCGCGCGCCTTGACAGGACTGCGACTTTTGATAGGGCAAGGGTTTCGACGGCAGGCGGACAGCGGCATTGATGGCTTCGGAGTTTGCCGGCGGCGGGACCTGTACGCGACCGGCGGCGCGGTCGATGCGCGCCGCAATCGTCGGATTTTTTGCGCTCGGCTTGGCGCTGGCGAGCGGCGGCGCAGCGGCGGCTGCGACCGGCGACGCCGCAAGCGCCTGGGAAACGCGTTGCGAGACGCCGCCTGGCGCCGCAAGCGAACAATGCGCGGTCGTCCAGAGCGTCGTCGACGACCAGCGCCCGAACGTCACCCTGGTGATCATCGCGCTCAAGACAGCCGACCATAAGAGCCGGCTGTTGCGGGTCATCGCCCCGCTCGGCGCGCTGCTGCCGACCGGTCTCGACCTCAAACTCGACGCCGACGACGTCGGCCGAATGGGATTCGTGCGCTGCCTGCCCAACGGCTGCGTCGCCGAGACGCTGATCGACGATAAGCTGATGCAAAAGTTGGAAAGCGCGCAGACAATGACGCTCGTCCTGTTTCAGACCCCCGAGGAGGGGATCGGCGTGCCGGCGCCCATGGCGGGATTCAAAGACGCGTTCGAGAAATTGCCTTAAGGTCGGGCCGCGCCGCGGCGCGGCCCCTCAGAAGCGAGTTCCTGCCACCCGGAGCGTGATTCGATGAAGTCCCTTGCCCTCCTCCCCCGCGCCCTTCCTCTCGCGCTAGCGCTGTCCGCCGCCAGCATGGTCGGCGCCTGCAGCAGCTTCGACGGCATCTATCCGACGTCGTGGTCGCCGCGACAGGGCGCCCAGCAGGACAAGCGCGATACGCCCGACTCGGAGAAGGCCGCCAGGCTGCCACTCTCCGCCGAGGAGCTTCAATGTCCGCCGGTCGAGATCGACGAAGGCGGCGCGGCGGCGCGGGTCGGCGGGGCCGACAACGCGTCGGTGCGTTATCAGTTCGACATCAGCCAGACGGCGCGCGAATGCGCGCCGCTGTCCGACAACCAATTCAGCCTCAAGGTCGGCGTCTCCGGCCGCCTGCTGATCGGCCCGGCGGGCAAACCGGGCGCCTACAGCGCGCCGCTGCGCGTCACCGTCCACGACGAGAACACGAAGAAGGACGCCTTCACCAAGGTCTACAAAGTCGAGGCGAGCGTGCCGGACGCCGGCGACGCGCCGTTCAGTCTCGTCACCGAGCCGATCGTCCTGCCGATGACCCGCACCGAACTCGCCGACGACTACACGCTGACTGTCGGCTTCGACAACGGCAAGGCCGCGGCGTCCCCGGCGCCGAAGCCGAAGAAGCCGCACCCGAAGCCGAAGAAGACCGACGCTCCGAATTGACAAAGCACGGCGCTTCGGGCTTCCTGCCCGCGTCAGTCGAAGACACCCAGCGGAAGAGTCCGGAGGCGTCAGCCTCCGGCGCCGAAGGCGCAACCGCCCCGGAAACGCTCAGGCCAATGGACCGTTGGGTGATGACGCTCTGGAAAGTGGCAGGCGCCGGCTGCGCGTCCGCCCACCGACGGGGGTAACCGCCGCGTTGCGGCGGGAAATCTCTCAGGTCTCGAGACAGAGGGGGCGCCGCGGGATTCAACGCGTCTTAAGCGTTGCGCCGCGGCCGCTCGATTGATTGTGACCGGGGTGTCTCCATGTCGGATTCCGCGACGCTGCGTACGCCGCTTTACGCGCTGCATGTCGAACTCGGCGCGCGGATGGGGCCGTTTGCCGGCTACGACATGCCGATTCAATTCGCCTCCGGCATCCTCGCCGAACATCTCCACGCCCGCTCCCGCGCCGGCCTGTTCGACGTCTCGCATATGGGGCAAGCTGAACTCGTCGGGCCCGACCACGCGACCGTCGCCGCCGCGCTCGAGCGACTCTGTCCGGCGGACTTCCTTGGCCTCGCGCCAGGCCGCCAGCGTTACAGCCAACTGCTCAACGCCGAAGGCGGAATCATCGACGACCTGATGGTTTCGCGGCCGCCGGAAGCCGACGGCCGACTCAACCTGGTTGTCAATGCATCGAGGAAAGCCGTTGATTTTGCGCTGCTCGAGTCGAACCTTCCGTCCTCGGTGCGGCTGACCCGGCTCGACCGCCTCGCACTCGTGGCGCTGCAGGGCCCGGCCACGGTCGCAGTCCTCGAGCGGCTCGAGCCGAACAGCGGCCTCGCGGCGATGGCGTTCATGTCGGCGCGGCCGGTTTCGTTCGGCCGCTTCGCCGCTTTCGTCTCGCGCTCCGGCTACACCGGCGAGGATGGGTTCGAAATCTCGCTGCCGGCAGACGAGGCGGAAGCCTTCGCGCGGCGGCTGCTCGCCGACCCTGATGTGGCGCCGATCGGCCTCGGCGCGCGCGATTCGCTGCGGCTCGAAGCGGGCCTGTGCCTTTACGGCCACGAGCTCGACGAGACGATCGATCCGATCGAGGCCGGGCTCGCCTGGTCGATCCAGAAGCGGCGACGCCTCGAAGGCGGCTTTCCCGGCGCGGCGCGCATTCAGGCGGCGCTCGCCGACGGCCCGGCGCGCAAGCGGGTCGGCCTCAAGCCAGAAGGCCGCGCGCCGGCGCGCGACGGCGCGGAAATCGTCGACGCCTCGGGCGCCGAAATCGGCCGCGTCACCTCCGGCGGCTTCGGGCCCTCGGTCGGCGGCCCGATCGCCATGGGCTATGTCGCGAGTTCGGCCGCCGCGCCGGGAACGCCGGTGTCGCTGATGGTGCGTGGCAAGCCGCTTGCAGCGCGCGTTTCGCCCCTGCCCTTCCACCCCCACGCCTATCACCGCGGCTGACGATCCGATTGCCAGAAGGAACGCCCTCATGTCCGAGACCCGCTACACCAAGGACCACGAATATGCGCGCCTCGAAGGCGACGTCGCGGTCGTCGGCATCTCCGATCACGCCCAGGAGGCGCTCGGCGACGTCGTGTTTGTCGAGTTGCCCGCCCTCGGAGCCAAGCTAGCCAAGGGCGACAGCGCAGCGGTGGTCGAAAGCGTCAAGGCGGCGAGCGACGTCTTCACGCCGGTCTCGGGCGAGGTCGTCGAGGTCAACAAGGACGTCGACGCGCAACCGGGGCTGATCAACGAGGACGCGATGGGCCGCGGCTGGATCTTCAAGATCAAGCTCGCCAACGCGGGCGAACTCGCCTCTCTGCTGAGCGAAGCCGACTACGCCGCGTTCCTCAAGACCCTCGCGTGAGCCCCGATGCGCTATCTGCCGCTTGACGCCGTCGACCGCGCCCAGATGCTGACGCGCGTCGGCGCGCCTGACGTCGACGCCCTGTTCGCCGACATTCCCGCCGCCAAGCGTCTCGCCGCGCCGCTCGATCTGCCCAACGGCCTGGGCGAAATCGAGGTCGAGCGCCGGCTCGCGCGCATGGCCGGGCGAAACGTCGCGGCTGGGTCGGTTCCCTTCTTCGTCGGCGCCGGCGCCTATCGCCACCACGTCCCGGCGACCGTCGACCATCTGATCCAGCGCTCGGAATTCCTGACCAGCTATACGCCCTACCAGCCCGAGATCGCCCAGGGCACGCTGCAGGTGCTGTTCGAATTCCAGAGCCAGGTCGCGGCGTTGACCGGCATGGAGGTCGCCAACGCTTCGATGTACGACGGCTCGACCGCCTGCGGCGAGGCGATCCTAATGGCGCACCGGCTCACCCGCCGGCGCAAGGCGGTGCTGTCGGGTGGTCTGCATCCGCAGTATTCCGACGTCGCCGCCACGCTCGGCGCGATGGCGAACGACGAGATCGTCCGCCTGCCGCTCGATCCGCGCGCCGCCGAGGACATCGCGGCCCAGATCGACGACGAGACGAGCTGTGTCGTCGTCCAGTCGCCAGACTTCTTCGGCAACTTACGCGATCTCAAGCCGATCGCCGCCGCCGCCCACGCCAAGGGCGCGCTGCTGGTCGCCGTCTTCACCGAGGCGGTTTCGCTCGGCGCGGTGCGGTCGCCCGGCGAGATGGACGCCGACATCGTCGTTGGCGAAGGCCAGTCGATCGGCAACGCGCTCAATTTCGGCGGCCCCTACGTCGGCCTGTTCGCGACCCGGCTGAAGAACGTGCGGCAGATGCCGGGACGGCTCGCCGGCGAGACGGTCGACGCCGACGGGCGGCGCAGCTTCGTGTTGACGCTGTCGACCCGCGAGCAGCACATCCGCCGCGAGAAAGCGACGAGCAACATCTGCACCAATTCCGGCCTGTGCGCGCTCGCCTTTTCAATCCACCTGACGCTGCTTGGCGAAGCGGGCTTGCGCCGCGTCGCCGCGCTCAATCATGCCGCCGCGGTCGACCTCGCAGAACGACTCGGCGCGATCCAAGGCGTCAGCGTTGTCAACGACGCCTTCTTCAACGAATTCACCATCCGCACGCCGCGCAAGGCGGCGGGGCTGATCGATGAGCTTGCGGCGCGGGGAATCATCGGCGGCCTGCCGGTGTCGCGGCTCGCGCCTCGCGCCGGGCTCGACGATTTGATCGTCGTCGCCGCCACCGAGGTTTCGACGCTGGCCGACCGGCAAGCCTATGCGGAAGCGCTCGCGCAATGTCTGCAAGCGGGGGGCAAGAAATGAACAGCCAAGGCCGCCCCACCCGCCCGAATGCGGACGAAGCGCCGCGCCGCGGCACCTTCACCGGCAATCGCGCCCTCGACATAGAAGAAGCGCTGATCTTCGAAACCGGTCGGCTCGACGCGACCGGCGTCGATTTCGAGCCGCCGGCGCCGTTTGCTTCGAAACTCGGCGCGCACGCGCGCGACGGCGCGATCGGCCTGCCCGGCCTCACCGAGCCGGAGGCGGTGCGCCACTACGTGCGCCTGTCGCGCAACAATTACTCGATCGACGCCGGGCTTTATCCGCTCGGCTCGTGTACGATGAAGCACAACCCGCGCCTCAACGAGAAGATGGCGCGCCTGCCGGGCTTCGCCGACCTTCACCCGCTGCAGCCGATCGCCACCGTGCAGGGCGCGCTGGAGCTGATCGATTCGCTGGCGCACGCGCTGCTGACGCTGACCGGCATGAGCGCCGTGGCGATGTCGCCGAAGGCCGGCGCGCACGGCGAGTTGTGCGGCATGATGACGATCAAGGCGGCGCTCGCGGCGCGCGGCGAGGACAAGACGCGCACGGTCGTCCTGGTGCCCGATTCGGCCCACGGCACAAATCCCGCCACCGCAGCGGCCATCGGGCTGTCGGTGCGCGCCGTTCCGGCGGAAGCCGACGGCGTCGTCAGCGCCGAGGCGGTGCGCGCGGCGCTGGCGCCCGACGTCGCCGCGATCATGCTCACCAACCCCAACACTTGCGGCCTGTTCGAGCGCAACATCGTCGAGATCGCCGACGACGTGCATGCGGTGGGCGGCTATTTCTATTGCGACGGCGCGAATTTCAACGCGGTGATGGGCAAGACGCGGCCCGGCGACCTCGGAGTCGACGCGATGCACATCAACCTGCACAAGACGTTCTCGACGCCGCACGGCGGCGGCGGTCCGGGCGCCGGCCCAGTGGTCCTGTCCGAGCGGCTCGCGGCGTTTGCCCCGGCGCCGTCGATCGTCAGGAACGGCCAGGCGCTGTCGCTCGCCGAACACAGCGACGGGACGCAGGCGTTCGGCCGCATGAGCGCCTTCCATGGCCAGATGGGCATGTTCGTGCGCGCCCTCGCCTACATCCTGTCGCACGGCGGCGACGGACTGCGGCAAGCGTCGGAGGACGCGGTGCTCGCCGCCAATTACGTGCGCGCTTCGCTCCGCGACCTGATGTCGGCGCCGTTCGGCGACCGGCCGTGTATGCACGAGGCCGTGTTCGATGACCGCTGGCTGAAGGACACCGGCCTGACGACGCTCGACTTCGCCAAGGCGATGATCGACGAAGGCTACCACCCGATGACGGTGTATTTTCCGCTGGTCGTGCACGGCGCGATGCTGATCGAGCCGACTGAATCGGAATCGAAAGCGAGCCTCGACCTGTTCATCATGACTTTGCGCGACTTGGCGATGAGCGCGCTCGCCGGCGAGCGCGAGCGCTTCGTCGCCGCGCCGGTCGCCGCGCCGCGACGGCGGCTCGACGAGACCCGGGCGGCGCGCCAGCCGACGCTGCGGTGGGTGAGGCCGGCGCCGGCTTAAGGGCGCGACGACGGGCCGCTTGGCGCCGCGCGCGCTTGACCGCATACTGGCGCGACGCAATATCCAACCGTCGGAAGGGGCTAAGCGATGGTCCGCAGCTTGACGCGAGCGCGCGCGGCGTGGGTCGCCTGCGCGCTGGTCGCGTTCGTCGCCGCCGCTGCGGCCCAGCAGGCCCCCGCGCCGACGCCGCCGGCCGCCGCCGCCCCCGCCGCTTCGCCATCCGCCGCGCCGGCGCCGAGCGCGGCCACGCCCGCAGCGACTTCGGCCCCTGCCGCCGCTTCGCCGGCCCCCGCCCCCTCGCCGAGCGCGCCAGCCCCCGCCGCGACCCCTTCCCCCGCCGCGTCGCCGTCGCCTGCGCCCAGCGCGACGTCCGGCGACAGCGGCTCTATGGGCGAAACGCTCGACCTGACGGCGCGCCCCGCCGCCTATCTCGACGGCAAGGCCGGCCGCGACGAAGTCTATTCGGCGATCATCGGCGCGATCGGCATGGTGCGGGCGGAAGTCGGCAAGGCCGGGCTCAAGCCGGTCGACCATCCGATTGCGGTGTTCCTCGAAGCCGACGATTCCGGCTTCAAGTTCCGCGCTGCGGTGCCGCTCGCTGCGGCGCCCGATGGCAAGACCCAACTCTCCGACGCGGTGAAGATCGGCGGGACGCCGGTCGGCAAGGCGATGCGATTCGAGCATCGCGGCGCCTATGACGACATCGACGGCACTTATGAGGCGATCACCGCCTATCTTGACGAAAAAGGCGTCGACGCACAGGACGTCTTCGTCGAGGAATACCTCAACGACATCAAGTCTCCCGAAGACCCCAATCTGCAGGTCGATATCTACGTGCTGCTGAAATGACGGAAGCCGCTGCGGTTTTGTTCGACCTCGACGGCACGCTGACCGATTCTGCCGCCGGAATCCAGCGTTCCACGCGCGAAGCGTTGCGCCGACTCAACGCCGAGGATGGCGGCAAACGCCCGATTCCGGCCGAGTCCGAGCTCGGCTGGATCGTCGGCCCCCCCTTGCGCCAAAGCTTCGCCACGCTCGCCGGCGACGAAAACGCCGACCGGATGCTCGATCTCTACCGCGAGCGTTACGACGTGGTCGGCATGTTCGAGAACAAGGTTTACGACGGCGTTCCCGCGGCGCTAGACCAATTGCGCGCGCGCGGCGATCGCCTGTTCGTCGCGACATCGAAGCGAGAGGTGGACGCGCAGCGCATCGTCGAGCATTTCGGCCTCGCCGCGTACTTCGAAGGCGTCTACGGCGCGCATCCGGACGGGCGGCGCGCGGAGAAGAGCGCGGTCCTCGCGGCGGCGATCGCCGGCGGACGGCTCGAAGCGGCGTCGCGCATCGTCATGATCGGCGACCGCCGCTACGACGCGCTCGGCGCACGCGCGGTCGGCATTCCCACGATCGGCGCGCTATGGGGCTATGGCGACCGGGCGGAGCTGAGCGAAGCCGGCGCCGACCCACTCATCGTCTCGCCACGCGACATTCCTGACGCGGTGGCGACGGTGTTCGCGCGCGCGGGATAGCGCGCAGCCGCGTTCCCTTCTCCCCGCTTGCGCGGAGAGGGACATACCTTCACTGATGCCCAACCACCTCTTTCGGGCGGTACGGCTCTTCCAACCTGGCGATGGTGCGCGCGTCGAGCTTCAGCGCCAGCGCCGCGACCGCGTCGGCAAGATGGTGCGGCTTCGAGACGCCGACGATCGGCGCGGTGACGTACGGCTTCGACAGCACCCACGCCAAGGCGATCACCGCCGGCTTGACCCCGTATTTGTCCGCCGCTTCGCCGACGCGGCGGCGGATCGCCTCGTCCTGGCGCGAGCCGAGCTGGAGCGCGCGCGGGTAGGCGTCGGTGCGGCCGCGCACCGTCGACGCGCCCTCGCCCAGCGCTACGGCGCCTTCGCGTGCGAGATAGCCGCGCGCCAGCGGCGACCAGGGAATGACGGCGACGCACTGATCGACGCAAAACTTCATCATCTCGCGCTCTTCCTCGCGATAGACGAGATTGTAGAAGTTCTGCATCGACACGAATTCGGCTAGTCCGCGCTCGCGCGCGACCGAGATCATGCGCGCAAATTGCCAGGTCCACATCGACGACGCGCCGACATAAAGCGCCTTGCCGGCGCGCACGACGTCGTTGAGCGCCTCGACCGTTTCCTCGATCGGCGTCTCGGCGTCGAAACGGTGGATCTGGTAGAGGTCGACGTAATCCATGCCGAGCCGCTTCAGCGAGGCGTCGATCGCCTCCATGATGTGTTTGCGCGACAGGCCGCGCGCATTCGGCCCCGGCCCCATCGGGTTGAAGACCTTGGTGGCGACGACGACTTCGTCGCGCTTGGCGAATTCCTTCAGCGCGCGGCCGAGGACCTCCTCGCTCGCGCCGACCGAGTACATGTCGGCGGTGTCGAAGAAATTGATGCCACCCTCGAGCGCCTCGCGAATGAACGGCCGCGACGCCTCCTCGTCGAGCACCCAGTCGCGCCACTTCGTCGAGCCGTACGTCATGCAGCCGAGACACAGCCGCGAGACCTTCATGCCCGTTTTGCCGAACCGCGCCATTTCCATCGTCGAGCTCTCCATGCGCCCCGCGCCGAGAATATAGACCCCGCTGCGGCGGCGTGCCACAAAAGCGCCGCTGCAAGAGAGGCGAGCGTGATCACAAACCGCGGAGGCGAAGCGCGGAAACGGCGGCGCTGGGACTTCTGGATCGACCGTGGCGGCACTTTCACCGACGTGATCGGCCGCGACCCGCGCGGCCGTCTGCATGCGCGCAAGCTGCTCTCCGAGAGCCCCGCCTACGACGACGCCGCGGTGCAGGCGATCCGCGATCTCATCGGCCTCGGGCCGGGCGACGCGATCCCTCCGGGCGCCATCGGCGCCGTCAAGATGGGCACCACCGTCGCAACCAACGCGCTGCTCGAGCGGCGCGGCGAACGCACGCTGCTGGTGACGACCAAGGGCTTCCGCGACGCGCTGGCGATCGGCTACCAGGCGCGGCCCAATATCTTTGCGCGCAACATTCTCAAGCCGGAGCAGCTCTACGCCGAGGCGATCGAGATTGACGAGCGCACGCTCGCTGACGGAACGGTCGAGACGGCGCCCGATCTCGACGCCGTCCGCGCCGAGCTGGCGCGCGCCAAGGCCGACGGCTTCGCGGCGGTCGCGATCGTCTTCATGCACGGCTACTGTTATCCCGAGCACGAGCGGCAGGTCGCGACAATCGCGCGCGAACTCGGATTCGCCCAAGTTTCGGTCAGCCACGAATGTTCGCCGCTGATCAAGCTCGTGGGTCGCGGCGACACGACCGTCGTTGACGCCTATTTGTCGCCGATCCTAGCCCGTTACGTGCGGCGCGTGGCGACGGCGCTCGACGCCAAGCGAACCGGCGCGCGGGTAATGTTCATGATGTCGTCGGGCGGCCTCACTGCCGCCGAGCTGTTCGCCGGCAAGGATGCGATCCTGTCTGGGCCGGCCGGCGGCGTCGTCGCGATGGCGCGAACAGCGTTGAGCGCCGGCTTCGCCAAGGCGATCGGCTTCGACATGGGCGGCACCTCGACCGACGTCGCCCATTTTGACGGGAGCTACGAGCGCGCGTTCGAGACCGAGGTCGCCGGCGTGCGCATGCGCGCGCCGATGATGAAGATCCACACCGTCGCCGCCGGCGGCGGCTCAATCCTGCATTTCGACGGCGCGCGTTTCCGCGTCGGGCCGGATTCGGCCGGCGCCGATCCCGGCCCGAAATGCTACCGGCGCGACGGGCCGCTCGCCGTCACCGACGCCAACCTGATGGTCGGCAAGCTCGCGCCCGACTTCTTTCCTAGAATCTTCGGCCCGAGGCAGGACCAGCCGCTTGACGCCGAGGCGGTCAGCGCCGCCTTCGCCGCGCTGGCGGCGGAGATCGGCGACGGCCGCAGCGCGGAAGACGTCGCCGACGGCTTCATCGCCATAGCCGTCGCCAAGATGGCGGAGGCGATCAAGACAATCTCCGTCGCGCGCGGTTATGACGTCACCCGCTACGCGCTCAATTGCTTCGGCGGCGCGGGCGGCCAGCACGCCTGCGACGTCGCCGACGCGCTGGCGATCGAGACGGTGTTGATCCATCCGCTGTCGTCGCTGCTGTCGGCCTACGGCATGGGCCTCGCCGACGTCCGCGCCCATCGCAGCCAGGGATTCGAAGAGCCGCTGAGCGACGACGCGCTCGCCCGGCTCGCGCCGCTGGTCAAGCGCCTCGGCGACGAGGCGGCGCGCGAAGTCCAAAGCCAGGGCGTCGAAGCGACGGCGATCAAGCGGCGCGCCGCCGCGCATGTGCGCTACGCCGGCTCCGACACTGCGTTGGAAATCAATCTCGGCGCCGCCGCTGCGATGCGGCGCGCGTTCGAGAAGGCACACAGAGCGCGCTTCGGTTTCGTCGACCGTGTCAAGCCGCTGGCAATCGAAGCCGTCGCGGTCGAGGCGATCGGCGGCGCGGCGCGCTTCGCCGAGCGCGCCGGCGCGATCGACCCGCACGCGCCGGCGCCGACCCCAGCCGTGCGCACGCGCTTCTTCTCGCGTGGCGCGTGGCGGGACGCCGGCGTCTTCCGGCGGGAAACGCTCGCGCTCGGCGCGCGCGTCGCCGGCCCAGCGCTGGTCATCGAACCGCACCAGACGATCGTCGTCGAGGATGGCTGGGGCGCTGAGATCACCGCCAAGAACCACGTCGTGCTGCGGCGGTTGAGGCCGGCGGCGCGGCGCGAGGCGATCGGGACCAACGTCGATCCCGTCATGCTCGAGATCTTCAACAACCTGTTCATGTCGATCGCCGGGCAGATGGGCGTGACGCTGCAGAACACCGCCTATTCGGTCAACATCAAGGAGCGGCTCGACTTCTCCTGCGCGGTGTTCGACGCCGAGGGTCGGCTGGTCGCCAACGCGCCGCATATGCCGGTGCATCTGGGCTCGATGGACCGTTCGGTCGAGACGATCATCCGCCTCAACGCGGGCAAGATCCGCGCCGGCGACGTCTTCGCGCTCAACGCGCCCTATAACGGCGGCACGCACCTGCCTGACATCACCATCTGCACGCCGGTATTCGACGACGCGGGCAAGACGATCCTGTTCTGGGTCGCGTCGCGCGGCCATCACGCCGACATCGGCGGGATCGCGCCCGGATCGATGAGCCCGCGCGCGACGACCATCGAGGAGGAAGGCGTCTATATCGACAATTTCCGGCTGGTCGAGCGCGGCCGGTTCCGCGACAAGGCGCTGACCGAGTTGCTGACCGGCGGCCCCTACCCGGCGCGCAATCCACTGCAGAACGTCAACGACCTCAAGGCGCAGATCGCCGCCAACGAGAAGGGCGCGCGCGAATTGCGCCGCATGGTCGAAGCGTTCTCGCTCGAGACCGTCGTCGCCTATATGGGCCACGTGCAGGACAACGCCGCCGAGAGCGTGCGGCGCGTCGTCGACCGACTGAAGGACAGCGAATTCGCAGTCGAGACCGATCAGGGCGCGGTCATCAAGGTGAAGATCACGGTCGATCGCGCCGCGCGCGAGGCGAAGGTGGATTTTACCGGCACCTCGCCGCAGCAACCGAACAACTTCAATGCGCCGGAGCCGGTGGCGCGCGCGGCCGTGCTCTACGTCTTCCGCGTCATGGTCGACGACGACATCCCGATGAACGCCGGCTGCCTCAGGCCGATCCGCATCGTCATCCCCGACGGCTCGATGCTCGCGCCGCGCTACCCCGCTGCGGTGGTCGCCGGCAACGTCGAGACCAGCCAGGCGGTCGTCGACGCCCTGTTCGGCGCGCTTGGCGCGCTCGGCTCGGCGCAGGGGACGATGAACAACCTGACCTTCGGCGATGCGCGCTACCAGTATTACGAGACGATCTGCTCCGGCGCGCCGGCCGGGCCCGGCTTCGACGGCGCGAGCGGCGTCCACACCCACATGACCAATTCGCGCCTGACCGACCCGGAAGTGCTGGAGAGCCGCTTCCCCGTCGTGCTCGAAGATTTCCACGTCCGCCGCGGCTCCGGCGGCAAAGGCCGCTGGAACGCCGGGGACGGCACGCTGCGCCGCATCCGCTTCCGCGAGCCGATGGAGCTCGCGCTGCTTTCCGGCCATCGCCGCGTGCCGAACTTCGGCATGGAAGGCGGCGAGCCCGGCGAACTCGGCCGCAACATCGTGCGCCGCAACGACGGGCGTTTTGAAGAACTCGCGGGCTGCGCGCAGACGGCGCTGGAAGCGAGCGAGGCGATCGAGATCGTCACGCCGACAGGCGGGGGGTGGGGGAAGAAGGAGTGAAGGTGGCGCAGGCGTTTTGCAGCGTTGCGTTCCATACCGGAGCTTAGGCGATAAGTGCACACATCCCTGCCGGGCACAGCCTTCAAAAGACAGGCTTTCGAGTCAAGCGCGACAATTCAGGTTCTGGCAATCCGCTTAAAACGCAAAGCTCTGCCACGCGGGCTTTAAATCCGGGCGACGCCTTCGGGTGCAACACTATGCCCTGAATGAGGCGTTGAGGATCGACTGGAGGGGTGAACCCACGGCCATCAGCTGTGAGGAATGGATCAATGTACTTGTGTCTAATCTCGCCTTGGACCATTGCACAGACCACAGCTCTAACCTCGCGCTCGTCGGCGAAAAAATGTCGCTTATGAGTGATGCGCTGGAGCATATTTACGGAAGGAAGCGCCTGTCGTTCGTAGTCGATGTAGCGGACAACCCCGAGTTCTACGATCATGCGCTGCAATTGCCCCCGCAGGGTCGAATACGAGGTTTTGATAGCTACCGAATCCGGCGTTTTCACATAGCGTTCCCACATTGCGACGTTTTCGTCGGGTGCCATGTGCCAGCAACTGACATAATAAGATTGCCGAAAGACTTCCGCATATTCCGACAGTTGCGCGCAATTGTTTTCAATTGTGCGCCGCTCGTGTTCATCTTGTGCTTGCTCAGCCGCCGTGCGCCACAATTCCAATTCGGCCGGCGGTGTTGTGCCCTCATGATCGTCGCCGAGTAGATCGGCCCGCGCCATAAATAAGCGGCGTTCCGCAATTAGCCATTCGAACCTCTCGACAGCCATGTAGCGCCAGATCGCTGCATTCAGGTCAGCCGGCTGCGGAAAGGCGGGATGCTGGTAATTCGGAATGTCCGCGAGGGTCACTGCTTGCCTCTTTAGCGATGTTCTCAGGACTCACCCCACCGACCTGCCGCTTGCTCAAACCATAGCATGTGCGACATCCGAGATCAGCGACATCAAAGGATAGAAACCGCTCGCGTGTAATTCCCGTAACAAACTTTCGAATTCCTGGTATTTCGCGCGACCCTCTAAAGCGCCGGCGGCAAGTCGGTCGATCTTGTCGGCTACGGACTCGATCGTCTTTTGACGGCGCGTCTTTTCGGAGCGATTGAGCAACTTTGGTCCGTCGACCACGAATATCGCTGAATGCTCACGCGTATAGTTGGCCACAGCCCTTAAAGCAGCTGAGCTGGTCCGCGCCCTAGCGAACGCGTTGGCGATGCAGTAAGTGGCATCCTCGATGTCGGGCATGTCACGCGCAAGATCAGGGAGCTCGTCTCTTCGCCTGCAGGTGCTCAAGGAAAATCCTCCGCTTTGCAATTTGTAGAAGCCGACCTCGAAGTGCCCGAAGGTCGCCGTGCATTTCTGAAGATCAATCGTCCATGGATTACTTGCGCCGCCGCGTGCCTCCACGCGCTTGAGCATTGCCGCCAGCGCTTCGGCATGCCGCCGCTGCCGGGCAATTTGGTCCTGATCGTCCTCGAAGATCGACACCGAGTCCGGTTTCCAGGGCAAGTGCCGGTCCGCCAATGTGCGCCACGCGCGCAGGGCGGCTTCCGCCGGTCCAGGCACGTCCTCACCTTCAAGCCAACGCCGCAGCGTTCGCGAGGAAATGCCCAGCAATTGCGCGGCCTCAGCCGGCATCACTTGCAGGGCCGCAAGATGTTCATTTAGTTCCGCGATTGTCATAATGGCCATATCATATTAGACAAGACGTCAACTGTCAAAATACGATTTTGTCACACGCGCTGCGCGGTCGCCGCTAGGGCGAGGCGTGCAAGACAAGGCGTTTGCGCGCGGGCCGCGCTCGGCGCGCGCGGCTACAGAAGGGCGCCATCCGTAATCGCGGCGCCGCGAACGCCCCTCCCCGCGCGCCCAGCCCTTCCGCCTTCCGTCGTCGGACTCCGGCCACATCGGCGCATCGCCATTTCGACAGCCATTTTGACAATCACTTTCTAAAATTCAGAAAACGTGATAACCTGTGTTTGTAATCCCGCCGCGACTCGGGCGGCGTTGAGGGCGGCAAAGTGACGGCGCCGCGTCGGATCGGTCGCCGCGAGGGGCAGAAAACGGCGCCTAAGCCGTTGAAATTCCCCAGCGCGAGACACGGATTGTCTTTTCGTGTTTTCCCTCATTTGCTGACAGGTCCAAACCATGCAATTCGGCGTCTACACGTTCGTCGAGACCGAGCGCGATCCGGCGACGGGGCGGCCGATCCATGTCGAGCGCACGCTCGCCGAGACGATGGCGGAGATCGAGCTCGCCGACCGCGTCGGGCTCGACGTGTTCGCGCTCGGCGAACATCACCGGCCGGACTACGCGGTTTCGGCGCCGGCGGTGGCGCTCGCTTATGCGGCGGCGCGCACCAAAACGATCCGCCTGTCGAGCGCCGTCACCGTGCTGAGTTCCGACGATCCGGTGCGCGTCTACCAGCAGTACGCCACGCTCGACCTGCTGTCAGGCGGACGCGCCGAGATCATGGCGGGGCGCGGCTCGTTCATCGAGTCGTTTCCGCTGTTCGGCTACGACCTCGACGACTACGACGAATTGTTCGCCGAGAAGCTCGAACTGCTGCTCGCCATCCGCGCCAATGAGCGCGTGACCTGGGAGGGGCGGCTGCGCGCGCCGCTCAAAGGTCTCGGCGTCTATCCGCGCGCGCTGCAGAATCCCCTGCCGGTCTGGATCGCGGTCGGCGGCACGCCGCAATCGATCGCCCGCGCCGGCGCGCTCGGGCTGCCGTTGGCGTTGGCGATCATCGGCGGCGAGCCGGCGCGTTTTGCGCCGATGGCCCATCTCTACCGCGAGGCCGCCAAGCGCGCCGGACAGGATCCGGCCAAGCTGGCGCTCGGGATCAACGGCCACGGCTTCCTCGCCGACACCGTGGGGGAGGCGACCGCGGCCTTCTACGAGCCCTACGCCGAGACGATGTCGCGCATCGGCCGCGAGCGCGGTGGGCCAGGCCTGACGCGCGCCCAGTTCGAGGCCGGCCGCGCGCCGAGCGGCCACCTGACGGTCGGAACGCCGGCCGAGGCGATCGCCAAGATCCTCGCCCAGCACGCGATCTTCGGCCACCAGCGCTATTTGATGCAGATGCGCGTCGGGCTGATGCCGCACAAGGCGGTGATGCGCTCGATCGAGTTGTTCGGGACGGTGGTCGCGCCGGCGGTGCGCCAGGCGCTGACTTAAAAAGGCGGGCGCGCCCGCCTAACGCCTCAGTAGCGGAGCTGCTCGTGCCCCAGCACCGCGTGCAGGAAGCGGGTCAGGCCGAACACCGCGAGGAGGATCAACGCCACTTCGAGAATATGGGTGATGAGGTCGCCGAGCTGGAACAGGCCGCCGATCGCCCAGCCGGCCGCGCCCGCGGCGCCGATCAGTTCCGTGCCGACCAGCACGGCGACGCTGACGATCGTCAACACGTTGATCCAGTTGACCGAACCTTTGGCGTGCACGGCGCTCTCCGGGCCTCGAAACGGGGCAAGGGCTATACCAACCGGCCTTAGCGTGCAAGCATCGCCCGATTCCCCGAAGCGAGCCCCTCACCCTTGTCGGAAACCGCCGTCTATTCCCACGCCGCCGTCGCCGCGCCGCATGCCTTCGCCGCCGCGGCGGGCCGCGACGTTCTCGCCCAAGGCGGCGACGCGATCGAAGCGATGGTGGCGATGGCGGCGACGATTTCGGTCGTCTACCCCCACAATGTCGCCATCGGCGGCGACGGGTTCTGGCTGATCCGCGAGCCAGGCGGCCGCGTGCGGGCGATCGAAGCGTGCGGCTACGCCGGCGCGGGCGCGTCGATCGCCGCCTACCGGGCGCTCGACTTCGACGCGGTTCCAATCCGCGGGCCGAAGGCGGCCTTGACCGTGGCGGGCGCGCTCGGCGGCTGGGCGCTGGCGCTCGAACTCTCGCGCGCCCGTGGCGGTCGGCTGCCGCTGTCGCTGCTGCTCGAAGACGCGGTCCGGCGGGCGCGCGACGGCTATCCGGTCTCGGCGTCGGAGGCGCGCTTCGACGTGACGAGCGACCCGGCGCTGGTCGCAGCGCCGGGCTTCACCGAGGCCTTCATGGTCGAGGGCAAGCGCGCCGAAGCCGGAACGATCCGCCGCGCGCCGCGGCTCGCCGACACGCTCGAACAGCTGGGGCGCGCCGGCCTCGCCGACTTCTATCGCGGCGACGTCGGGCGCGAGATCGCCGCCGACCTCGAGCACATCGGCGCGCCGATCACGCGCGACGATCTCATGCGCTATTGCGCCGAATGGCGCGAGCCGCTGTCGCTCAGGCTCAAAAAGGCGACGCTGTTCAACACGCCGGCGCCGACCCAAGGGCTCGCTTCGCTGATCATCCTCGGCCTGTACGAGCGGCTGGCGCCGGGCAAGCCCGAAGGCTTCGCCCACGCGCACGCGCTGATCGAAGCGTCGAAGCGCGCGATGGCGATCCGCGATCAGGCCTGCGTCGATTTCGCCCACGCGACGAACGACTTCGCCGCGCTGCTGTCGGCGGCCAATCTCGACCGCGAGGCGGCGCTCATCGACATGCGCCGCGCCGCGCCTTGGCCCTTGCCGCCCGCCAAGGGCGGCACGGTATGGATGGGCGCGATCGACGCCGCCGGCCTGGCGGTGTCCTTCATCCAGTCGGTGTTCTGGGACTTCGGCTCGGGCTGCGTCCTGCCGCGAACCGGCGTGTTGATGCAGAACCGCGGCGCCGCCTTCTCGCTCGATCCGCAGGCGCGCAATCCGCTGATTCCGGGGCGGCGGCCGTTCCACACCCTCAACCCGGCGCTCGCCGTGTTCGACGACGGCCGCGTCCTCGCTTACGGTTCGAAGGGCGCCGACGGCCAGCCGCAGTTCCAAGCGCAGGTGTTCACGCGCGTCGCCGCCGGCGCGGCGCTCGACGCCGCGCTCGCCGCGCCGCGCCATTTCTTCACCCGCGCCTGGGGCGAGCCGGCCGCGACCGTCAAGCTCGAGGACGGCTACGACGAGTCCACCGCCGCGGCGCTGGCGGCGGCCGGCCACGCGATCGAGCGCAAGAGCGCGGCGGAGCGCGACCTGTTCGGCCACGCCGGCGCGCTGATGCGCGCGGCCAAAGGCGAGATCGCCGCCGCGCACGACCCGCGCTCGGACGGCGGCGCGGCGGGAATTTGAGGCCGGCCGCGGCAATTCACGAAAGCGTCGTCAAAACGCGGGAAGTCCGCAGCGCAGGCGGACGCGGCGCTCCCGCCTATTGACGCGCCGGGCTACGCTTGCTTTTAGAGCGCCGCGCCGGATTCCCGGCGTCCCGCCCGCTGCCAGGAGAGAGACAGTCATGCCGCATTGGCGCCGCCACGCTTGCATCACCGGCCCGATCGTCATGATTGGCTTCGGCTCGATCGGTAAGGGCGCCCTGCCCCTCATCGAGCGCCATTTCGACTACGACAAGGATCGCTTCGTCGTCATCGACCCCGACGGGTCGGACCGCAAGCTGCTCGACGAGCGCGGCATCCGCTTCGTCCATCTCGCCATCACCCGCGACAATTATCGCGAGACGCTCGGCAAGCTGCTGACCGAGGGCGGCGGCCAGGGATTCTGCGTCAACCTGTCGGTCGACACGTCGTCGCTCGACATCATGCGCTACTGCCGCGAGATCGGCGCGCTCTACATCGACACCGTCGTCGAGCCGTGGCCGGGCTTCTATTTCGACAACTCGCGCGGCAACGCGTCGCGCACCAATTACGCGTTGCGCGAGACGGTGCAAGCCGAGCGGCGGGCCAACCCCGGCGGCGCGACCGCGGTGTCGTGCTGCGGCGCCAATCCGGGCATGGTGTCGTGGCTCGTCAAGCAGGCGCTTGTCAATCTCGCCGCCGATCTCGGCGACAAGGGCGACGCGCCGAAGACGCGCGAGGACTGGGGCCGGCTGGCGCAGCGGCTTGGCGTCAAGGGCGTCCACATCGCCGAACGCGACACCCAGCGCGCCAAGAGCCCGAAGCCGCGCAACGTCTTCGTCAACACCTGGTCGATCGAGGGCTTCCTGTCCGAGGGCATGCAGCCGGCCGAACTCGGCTGGGGCACGCACGAGAAGTGGACGCCCGCCAACGCCGGCTTCCAGAAGGAAGGCTGCGGCGCCGCGATCTATCTCGAGCAGCCCGGCGCCAACACCCGCGTGCGCTCGTGGACGCCGACCGCACAAGGCCAGTTCGGCTTCCTCGTCACCCACAACGAGTCGATCTCGATCGCCGACTACTACACGCTGCGCAACGACAAGGGCGAGGCGATCTACCGCCCGACCTGCCACTACGCCTATCACCCTTGCGACGACGCGGTGCTGAGCCTGCATGAGATGTTCGGCCGCGCCGGCGAGATGCAGAAGGAGCACCACATCCTCGGCGAGGCCGAGATCCTCGACGGGATCGACGAACTCGGCGTGCTGCTCTACGGCCACAAGCGCAACGCCTATTGGTACGGCTCGCAGCTCTCAGTCGAGGAGACGCGGGCGATCGCGCCCTACCAGAACGCCACCGGCCTGCAGGTCACGTCGGCGGTGCTCGCCGGCATGGTGTGGGCGCTGGAGAACCCGGCGGCCGGCATCGTCGAAGCCGACGAGATGGACTACCGCCGCTGCCTCGAAGTGCAGACGCCCTATCTCGGCCCGGTGATCGGCGCCTACACCGACTGGACCCCGCTGACAGGGCGGCCGGGGCTGTTTGCGGAGGACATCGACGCGTCCGACCCGTGGCAGTTCAGGAACGTGCTGGTGCGGTGAGGGGCGCGGCGCAATCCCGGGACGCGATCGGGGGATATCAAGGGGTTGAGTGCGAATTTCTGTCCGCGTCGGCGAACTGACGACGGCTGCTCGCTCGACCACCGGCAACAAGGCCCGCTCGGTAAAATTGGGGTTCAATAAGCTGCCGCCGTAATTGCTATGAGAATCGGTATGAAACTATTTAAACAAGAACTTGATTGAAAAGATTATTGTAGCAACAATCGCAAACAATACAGCCGACGCTAGACCTTGGATGAAATCCCTGTTTGTCACGAATTTTGCCACTCGATTCGTTAATTTGCGCTCAAATTGGTCTATTGAGACGACATTTCCGCCGACAAGCCTGGCCCTAATTTCTATATCGTTTGTCCCGCCTATCATTATCGTAGTAAATCTCGCTTCTTCTGCTGGATTCAAAAGAAACGGTTCTAATACAACTAGATTATCTTCAAGTTCTTTGTGCTCGACGTGAATCGAGCTTGACGCTTCGTCCAACACCGCCAGCTGTGCGTCCTTGCGAAATTTTATCGATACGTTTTCGTCGTAGTCTTGCCGCGTTATTGGTGTACTGCCTCTATTCGATAGTTTGACGGTAACCATTGTCGCCGATTTTGCAAGTTGTCCGCGAAACATTATTTGAATGTCATCTTTGACAGACTGGTGTACGCGCACCAAGGAAATGAACTCTGTCTCATATACTAACACTTTTATTGGTTTTTGTCTGAGATAAATCCAAAATGAAACAAACAAAGCGACCATTGCAATCGCCGCGCCTACAAACGGCCATATAGCGTCTCGCAATATATCCATAACAAAACGCCTCCCAGCGAACTTATGTGTTTACGGGTTTACTGTGGCAGCTCACTCATTCCCCAATTTCGCGCCCCGCACTCAGCGCCGCCCGTTCCCGACTGGAGCCGCCCCGCCTCTCTCCGTCACACCCCAGCCGTCGACCTCATGTCTGGACGGCGCCCCTTGGTCAAGGGTGCATCTGAGGTTTGCGAACGTCTCGGACGCGGTCATGTCTTCGGCCTGTTGATGCGGGGCGAGCCCCGCTGGCGCTGATGTTATGTCCGCTGCGGTCCCTTGCCCCATCATGGAAGCGCGCTGTTTCCGCGCTGAGGTCGACTCGGGCTTCCGGACCTGGCCGTTGGTTCGCATC
>JBEKVR010000029.1:0-40110 GCA_049513815.1 Roseiarcus sp.
GGCTCAATCGCATCTACACCCGCACCGGCGACGACGGCACGACCGGGTTAGGCGACGGTTCGCGCCGCGCCAAGCACGACGCGCGGGTCGAAGCGTTCGGCGCGGTCGACGAGGCCAATTGCGCGATCGGCCTGGCGCGGCTGGAGACCCAGGGTTCCGGCAATTCTGCGCTGGCGGCGATCGAAGCGACGCTGGCGCGCGCGCAGAACGATCTCTTCGACCTTGGCGCCGATCTCTGCGCGCCGCCCGCGCCGGATGAAAAGCACGCGCGGCTGCGCGTCGCGCCGAGCCAGGTCGAGCGGCTCGAGCGCGAGATCGACGCGCTCAACGCCGACCTCGCGCCGCTGCGGTCGTTCGTGCTGCCGGGCGGAACGCGAGCGGCCGCGGCGCTGCACCAGGCGCGCGTCGTCTGCCGGCGCGCCGAGCGGCGCATGACCGCGCTCGCCGCGATCGAGCCGGTCGGCGCGGCTGCGCTCGCTTACGTCAACCGCCTGTCCGACTATTTGTTCGTCGCCGCGCGCGTCGCCAACGACGGCGGCCGCGCCGACGTGCTGTGGGTCCCTGGCGCGAGCCAGAGCGAAGCGAAGTGAGCGACGGCGCGCGCGACCTGACGACGGCGATCGGCGCCATCAGCGGCACGTCGATGGACGGGATCGACGTCGCGCTGATCCGCTCCGACGGCGAGGCGCGCCTCGAGGCCGGCCCCGGCGCGACCTATCCCTACCCTGCCGAGGTCGCGGCCGAGTTGCGCGCGGTCGTCGCCGACCCGGCGCGCGCGGCGGGGCCGCTCGCGCAGCTCGAGGCCGCCGTCACTGACGCGCATGTCGCGGCGGTCGAGCGCTTTCTCGGCGAATTCGCTATCGACCGGCGCGAGGTCGAGATCGTCGGGCTGCACGGCCAGACGGTGCTGCACCGCCCGCGCGAGCGCTTCACCCGTCAGCTTTGCGACGGCGCGCGCGCGGCGGCGACGCTGGCGATCGACGTCGTCAGCGATTTCCGCTCCGCCGACGTCGCCGCCGGCGGCGAGGGAGCGCCGCTGGCGCCGCTCTATCATGCAGCGGTGAGCGCGGCGCTCGACAAGCCCGTCATGGTTCTCAACTGGGGCGGCGTCGGCAACGTCACTTATCTCGGCGCGTCGGGCGAGATCGTCGCCTTCGACACCGGGCCGGCCAACGCGCTGATCGACGATTTCGTCGCGCGGCGGCTGGGCGCCAGCCGTGACGAAGACGGACGGCTCGCCGCCGCCGGCCGCGCCGACGACAGAATCGTCGCGGCGCTGATGCGCGATCCCTATTTCGATCGCCCGCCGCCGAAGTCGCTCGACCGCAACCATTTCCACGCCGCCGCGCGCGCGGTCGGACGCTTGAGCGACGCCGATGGCGCGGCGACGCTCGCCGCATTCACCATCGAAGCGACGGCGTCGGCGGCGCGTTCGTTCGCCTTGGCGCCCAAACGCTGGTTGGTCTGTGGCGGCGGTCGGCTGAACCCGACGCTGATGAAGGGGCTCGCCGCTCGGCTCGCGACTTCGGTCGAACCGATCGAGGCGATCGGCTTCGACGGCGACGTCGTCGAGGCGCAATGCTTCGCCTATCTCGCTTTGCGCTCGCGCGCCGGCCTGCCGATCTCGCTACCGACCACGACCGGCGCGCCGCGACCGCTGGCCGGAGGGCGGCTCTCGCCGGCTGAGCCGGGTCAAGCGACGAAGCGTCGCTTGCGCTGAGGCGCGCAGCGCGTCCCCTGGCCTTTACTGCCGCGAGCGAGCGCGCAAAATGCGCGCGCCGCACGCGATCGAGCCGGCATGAGGAGGAAACGATGGCGACGCCGCACAATTTTCTTGCCGAATTGGTCGGCTGCTTTGCCACGCCGGTCGCGGAGAATCCGACCGTCGCGATGATCGAATCCGCGTTCCGCCATCACGGCATGAACGCGCGCTACATCAATTGCGAAGTCCAGCCGGCGGCGCTCGGCGACGCCGCGCGCGGCGCGCGCGCCATGGGCTGGCGCGGCTTCAACTGCTCGATCCCGCACAAAGTGGCGATTATCAAACACCTCGACGGGCTGGGCGATTCTGCGGCGACGATCGGCGCGGTCAATTGCGCGGTGCGACGCGGCGACAAATGGATCGGCGAGAACACCGACGGCGTCGGGTTCATGGAATCGCTAAGGACGCTGATTGACGTCAAGGGCAAGTCGATCGTCGTGTTCGGCGCCGGCGGCGCGGCGCGCGCGATCGCGGTCGAGGCGGCGCTGGCTGGCGCGCGGCGACTCGTCATCGTCAATCGCAGCAGGGCGCGCGGCGGCGAGCTGACCGAGTTGATCAACGCCAAGACGCCGGCGGAGGCCGAGTTCGTCCTCTGGGACAAGACCTATCGCGCGAGCGGCGACGACGATGTCTTCGTCAACGCGACCTCGATCGGCCTCTATCCGGACATCGAAGGCCGGGTCGACGCCGATCTCTCCGCCGTCAAGCGCGACGCTGTCGTCGCCGACGTCATCCCCAATCCGCCGCGCACATTGTTTCTCCGCGACGCCGAGGCCCAAGGGCTAAAGACCCTCGACGGGCTCGGCATGCTGGTCAATCAGGGCGTCGTCTCGATCCGCCACTGGTTTGGCGTCGACGTCGAGGCGAGCGTCATGCGCAAGACGCTCGAGGCGCTGTTCGGCGTCTAGACGCGCTCGGTGGCAAAGAAGCGCCGCGCACGGAGGGGGTCGTCGCGCGCGGCGCGGGCCTGCCAGCGGGTCAGGCCTTGTCGATCGCCCACGGGCCGGGACCGGCGGCGGCGAAATAGAGGAAGACGAAGCAGTAGAGGATCGCCAGCTCGCCGTGGTTGAGCACGGGGAAGAAGCCCATCGGAAAATGGGCCATGAAATAGGCGACCGCCATGAAGCCCGACAGGATGAAGGCGGCCGGGCGCGTCAGGAAGCCGACGATGATCAGCGCGCCGCCCGCCAGCTCGATCGCGCCGGTGACATAGAGCAGCGTTGGACCGAGCATGTCGCCAATGCCGGGAAGGAACGGAAAGTGGAGAAGCTTGCCGGTGCCGTGCTCGATCAGCAGCAGGCCAGTGACGATGCGCAGGATGGACTGCAGATAGGGCGTCCAAGCGGCGGGGATGATGGTGATGGTTTTCACGGTCGCCTCGTCGTTTGCCGGTCTCCGGCCATCAGGATCCGGCGCGGACCATCGGGGTCCGCGCCGGGAATTGTCGCAAGCGGCTCCGGCCGGCGCCCTCAGGCGAATTTCGCGATCTGATCGAAGGCGAAGCGCGGGCTGCGCGGGAACAGCTTCTCGTAGTCGCCGTAGCCGATGTTGATGATCACGTTCGACTTGACGTCGGTCCCGGCGAAGAATTCGGCGTCGACCTTGGCGTTGTCGAAACCGGTCATCGGCCCGGTGTCGAGGCCGACGGCGCGCAGCGCGACGATGAAATAAGCGACTTGCATCGTGCCGTTCTGGAAGGCGCTGTGCTCGGCGAAGGCCGGATTGCCAGAGAACCAGCTCTTGGCGTCGGCGTGGGGGAAGAGGAACGGCAGGTGCTCGAAGAACTTGAGGTCGTAGCCGGTGATGGCGACGACCGGCGCGGCGAGCGTCTTCTCGAGATTGCCCGGCGCCAGCGCCGGCGCGAGCCGCTGCTTGGCCGCCTTGGAGCGGAGGAAGACAACCCGGAACGGCGACTGATTGGCGCTGGTCGGGGCCATTTTGGTCAGGTCGACCGCGCGGCGCAGCAGCTCTTCCGGGACCGGCTTGTCAACGAACGCATTGTGCGTGCGCGCCTCGTTAAAAAGCAGCGCGAGCGCGTCTGAGGACAATTGCTTGGGTTCGGCGACGTGGACGGCCATGGGTGAATTCCTTTGAGGCAAAACGGGTAACTTGAAGATGGGGGTTGCGATCCATCGGCGCAATTGGCAAAATAATGGAGAAACCCATCACACGGAGTGATCGATGATCGATCCACTGACCCTCGACCAGATGCGCGCTCTGGTCGTCATCGCCGAAGTTGGCAGTTTTTCCGCCGCCGCACGGCGGCTTGGCCGCGTTCAATCGGCGATCAGCCAGTCGATCCAGACCATGGAAGCGACGCTTGGCGTGACCCTGTTCGACCGCTCGACCCGCACCCCCGCCCTAACCGAGGCCGGCCAGGCGATCGTCAACGACGCCCGGGCGGTGCTGGAAGGGGCCAAGGCGATGCGGGCGCACGCCGAGAGCATCGCCGCCGACGTCGAGCCGGAGATGACGCTCGCGGTCGACTCGATGTTTCCGACGCCGCTGCTGATGGCTTCGCTCGACGCCTTGCGCCACGAATTTCCCGACCTGCCGGCGACGGTGTTCACCGAGGCGCTCGGCGGTGCCGAGCAGCGGCTGCGCGACGGCGCGGCGCGGATGGCGATCTACACCCTGCCGGGCGGCGCGACGCGCGACCTGAGCACCCAGTTCCTCACCCGAATTGCGCTGACGCCGGTGGTCGCCGCCGACCATCCGCTCGCCGCTGTCCCCGGCCCGCTCGGCCGCGAGGCGCTGGAGCCCCACGTCCAGCTCGTGCTGACCGACCGCACCGACATCACGCGCAACATTCAGGGCGGCGTCGTCGCCTCGCGCGTCTGGCGGTTCGCCGACCTCTCGACCCGGCTCGAGTTCCTGCTCGGCGGCTTTGGCTGGTGCAACATGCCGCTGCACATGGTCGAGAACCACATCCTCGCTGGCCGGCTGAAGCGGCTCACCCTCGCCGGCGACCCGGAAGTCGAATTGCCGCTCTACGTCGTCCACGAACGCGGCCACCGGATCGGCCGCGCCGGCCGCTGGCTGATCGACGATCTGCGCGCGCGGCTCAAGATCTGCCCCGGCGCCCATCAGCGCGTCGATCGTCATCGGCCGGAGGCCGACGAGCTCGTCGCCTGAGCGCGGCGAGGGACGGGGCGGTCGCCGATGAAGCGCTCAGAGGGCGCCCGGCGGCCGGGGGGTTGCCTTTTGGCCCGGCGCCCGCGATAAAGGCGGCGACTTAAGGGGGGCTTAACCATGCAACGCGCGGCGTTGGTGGGCCTGGTCCTGCTGGGCGCCGCGGGAAGCGCGGCAGGCCAGCCGCCAGACACGACCGAGCGCCCCGTAAAGGCGAACTCCTACAGCGCTGTCGGCTGGGCCTCGTGGTACGGCCACGAATTCCATGGCCGGCGCACCGCCGACGGCGAGATGTTCGACATGGGCGGACTCACCGCCGCCCATAAGAGCATGCCGCTGCCGTGCTACGCCCGCGTCACCAACCTCAGAAACGGCCGCTCGATGGTCGTGCGCGTCAACGACCGCGGGCCGTTCGTCGCCGACCGGGTGATCGACGTGTCGGCGCGCGTCGCCAACTTGCTTGATTTCCAGCGTTCCGGGCTCACCAAGGTCAAAGTCGAATATGTCGGCATGGCGCCTTTGGGCGGAGCGGACGGGCCGGCGCTGCTGGCGAGCCTGAAGACGCGCGATTCGCCCGACGACGGCGTCAGCGCCTTTACGCCGACGCGACCGGTCGTCGCCGCCATTGCGCCAGCGCGGCCGGCTGTCGCCGCTTTCGCGCCTGCGCCGACGGTCGTCGCCGCCTATGCGCCGACGCCGGCGGCGAGCGGCGTCTTCTCCGAATCGGACGCGCTGGTGGCGGCGAACCGCATCGCCAACAACGGGCCGGCGCGAACGGTGAGCCTCGACTCGCCGCCGCCGTCTCCGCGCGGCGTTTCGCCGCCTTCGCCCTACGGGGCGCTGGTTCCCTCGCCCTACGGCGATCTGACGCCGTGGCCCGCCGATCCGGCGGCGCCGCCGTCGCTGATCGCGGAATTGCGCCGATAGGGCGCTCACCGGTTCGGATCGCCGCCAAAAGAGAAAGGGCGCCCGATTGGGGGCGCCCTTCGCATTTCGTTGAAGCGGGCGGCGCAGGCCGCCCGTTCGATCACTCGCCCTTCTTCTTGTCGCGCGCCTTCAGCGCCGCGCCGAGAATGTCGCCGAGCGACGCGCCCGAGTCGGCCGAGCCGTACTGAGCGATCGCTTCCTTCTCTTCGGCCACTTCGAGCGCCTTGATCGACACCGCGACCTTGCGGGCGCGGCGGTCGAACTGGGTGATGCGCGCGTCGACCTTCTCGCCGACCGAGAAACGCTCGGGGCGCTGATCGGCGCGGTCGCGCGCCAGCTCGCTGCGCTTGATGAAGGCGGTCAGATCCGACCCGGCGATCTTGACCTCCAAGCCGCCGTCCTTGACCTCGATGACTTCGCAGGTGACGACCGAGCCCTTGTGCAACTCGCCCTCGCCTGCCGGCGCTTCCTCGCCGGCCGCCGTCTTGGCGGCGAACGGGTCGCTGGCGAGCTGCTTGATGCCGAGCGCGATGCGCTCCTTCTCGAGATCGACGTCGAGCACCTTGGCGCGAACCTTGTCGCCCTTCTTGTAGTCTTCGATCGCCTGCTCGCCCGGTTTCGACCAGTCGAGGTCGGAGAGGTGGACCATGCCGTCGACGTCGCCGTCGAGGCCGATGAACAGGCCGAACTCGGTCTTGTTCTTGACCTCGCCCTCGACCACGGAGCCGTTGGGATACTTCTGCGAGAAGGCTTCCCACGGATTCTGCAGCGTCTGCTTGAGGCCGAGCGAGATGCGGCGCTTGGCGGCGTCGACCTCGAGCACCTGCACCTCGACCTCCTGGCTGGTCGAGATGATCTTGCCGGGATGGACGTTCTTCTTGGTCCACGACATTTCGGAGACGTGGATGAGGCCCTCGATGCCCGGCTCGAGCTCGACGAACGCGCCGTAGTCGGTGATGTTGGTGACGCGGCCCTTGAGCTTCTGGCCGACGCTGTAGCGCGTCTCGATGTTCGACCACGGGTCTTCGAGCAGCTGCTTCATGCCGAGCGAGATGCGGTGCGTCTCGTGGTTGATCTTGATGATGCGCACCTTGACCTGCTGGCCGATCGACAGCACTTCGGTCGGGTGGTTGACGCGGCGCCAGGCGATGTCGGTGACGTGCAGCAGGCCGTCGATGCCGCCCAAGTCGACGAACGCGCCGTAGTCGGTGATGTTCTTGACCGTGCCTTCGATCACCTGCCCTTCCGCGAGGTTGGCGACGATCTCGTGGCGCTGCTCGGCGCGGCTCTCTTCGAGCACGGTGCGGCGCGACACGACGATGTTGCCGCGGCGGCGATCCATCTTCAGGATCTGGAACGGCTGCGGGACGTTCATCAGCGGCGCGACGTCGCGCACCGGGCGAATGTCGACCTGGCTGCGCGGCAGGAACGCCACGGCGCCGTCGAGGTCGACGGTGAAGCCGCCCTTGACCTGGTTGAAGATGACGCCTTCGACCTTCTCGTTCTTCTCGAACGCCTGCTCGAGCTTGACCCAGCTCTCTTCGCGGCGCGCCTTGTCGCGCGAGATGACCGCTTCGCCGAGCGCGTTTTCGATGCGTTCGAGATAGACCTCGACCTCGTCGCCGACGCCCGGCGCCGGCTCGCGGCCGTGATTGGTGAATTCCTTCAGCGCGACGCGGCCCTCGGTCTTCAGACCGATGTCGATCAGCGCCATATCCTTCTCGATGGCGACGACGCGGCCCTTGACCACCGAACCCTCGAACGCCTCGTCGGCGCCGTAGGTCTCATCCAAAAGGGCTGCGAAATCCTCGCGCGTCGGCGCGGAGGGGGAAGCTACGGACATTGTCTCTCCTAAAAGGCCCGATGCGGGCGGCGCCGGCGGGGTTGGCGTTGACAGGGGGCTCCCGTCGCCAGCTTCGGGTCGGCGGCGATCGTGATCGGCCGCGGACCCAACGCCGCCTCTTGCCGAGGCGGGCCGGCGCAGGCGCCGGCGGCGAAAGCTCATGGGTTTATGCGCTCGACCCGAGGGCCAAACGCGCGCGTTGCCTAGCAAGATTGCCGGACGCGGGCAAGGGGAATATCGCGATTCTCGAGCGAGCGCTGCGCCCTTGCGGCTCGACCGCGCCGCGCCCACAATGCCGCCGACCTCCTCCCCTAGCGAGACCGCCCGCCATGCCGCACCTGTTCAGCGCGCTTCGCCTGCGCGACGTTACGCTCGCCAATCGCATCGGCGTTTCGCCGATGTGCCAATATTCCTGCCTCGACGGCCTCGCCAACGACTGGCATTTCGCCCATCTCGCGGCGCGCGCGGTCGGCGGCGCGGCGCTGGTGTTCACCGAAGCGGCGGCGGTTTCGCCGGAGGGGCGGATTTCGCCGCAGGACCTCGGCGTCTGGAGCGAGAAGCACTTCGAGCCGCTGGAGCGCATCGCCCGCTTCATCGACGGGCAAGGCGCGGTCGCCGGGATTCAGCTCGCCCACGCCGGCCGCAAGGCGAGCGTCTACCGGCCGTGGTCGGGCGACGGCGCCGTGCCCGAAGCGGAAGGCGGCTGGCGCCCCGTCGGGCCGAGCGCGATCGCCTTCGGCGCGCGCTACGCGACGCCGGAGGAACTGAGCCTCGCGGCGATCGCCGCGCTGCAACAGGCGTTCGCCGCCGCCGCCAGCCGCGCCTACGCGGCGGGCTTCCGCGTCATCGAGATTCACGGGGCGCACGGCTACCTGGCGCATCAGTTTCTGTCGCCGCTGAGCAACCGCCGCGCCGACGCCTATGGCGGCTCATTCGACAATCGCACGCGGTTCCTCAGCGAATGCGCGGCGGCGGTGCGGCGCGCGCTGCCCGACCGCTGCCCCCTCTTCGTGCGCATCTCGGCGACCGACTGGACGGAGGGCGGCTGGGACGTCGAGCAGTCGGTCGAGCTGGCGCGCCGGCTCAAGGGCCTCGGCGTCGACGTGATCGACTGCTCGTCGGGCGGCAATGTCGAGAAAGCCAAGGTTCCCGTCGGTCCTGGCTATCAGGTCCCGTTCGCCGAGCGGATCAGGCGCGAGGCGGGCGTCGCGACCGCGGCGGTCGGCATGATCACAGAGCCGGCTCAGGCCGAGCAGATCGTCAGCGCCGGCCATGCCGATCTCGTGCTGCTGGCGCGCGAACTGCTGCGCGACCCTTACTGGCCGCTGCGCGCGGCGCGCGAGCTCGGCCACGCCGTGGCGTGGCCGCCGCAATATCTGCGCGCCGGCCCGACCGGCGCGCCCGAGCGCACGCCCGCGCACGCGATCGACTGAGGACGAAGGCGCGCAAGGCGCGTGGAGGCGGCAGGGCGGGCATCTCCATTCAGTCCGTCATGGCCGGGCTTGTCCCGGCCATCCACGCCGTCACACCGCCGCATGCTTCCCCGCAAGTGAGCGGAAGTTCAACCGCGTGGATGGCCGGGTCAAGCCCGGCCATGACGGCGGCATTGTATCAGCAACCCGAATTGGCGGCTGCCTTGCGCGACAAATCACGCAATGCAAACCCGGTCCCGCGTCAGGCGATTTCAACCGCTTGGGCGCCTTTTTCTGTCCCGATTTCGGCCGCGTCGGGCGCGGCGAGCGCCAGCGGCGGGCGGGCCGGCGCGAGCGGCGGCGGCGCGGGCGTGGGCCCAGACACGGGCAGGCTCAGCGCGTGATATTTGTCGAGCTGGGCGATGACCTTCAGCAGCGGCTCGACCGCCTTGAGGTCGCCGGCCTCGAGATTGAGGTCGACGACGCGCATCGCCTTGGTCAGCCGCAACACCTGCAAGTGAACGTAATGCGCGCCGCCGTCGAGCTGGCGCTGTTCGATCGCCTTGGCGGTGGCGCGCCGCACGCTCTTGACGCTGAGCTTCAGGCGCTCGGCGATCGCCTCGTACGCATAGCCGGAAACGACCAGGTCGAGGATCTCCCCGCGCTCCCGCGCCCGCGCCTGCCGCCACTCCCGCGCCGCCGCTCGCATGCGCGCCCGCGCCGACCGCTCAGCCCCGCCATCGTCCATCGCCGCACTCCTTTCCCGCGCGAGTTGAAGGGGCGGGATAGAGGAAGGATAGCGCGTTTTCTGATTTGCAGAAAGGAATTGTTGGGGCGCGAGTGGAAAGATTTGGGGATTCAGGGGGTTGGGGGGACGCGGCGACTGCGGGCCAAAGGGGAGAAGATGCGCAAGAAATCCGTTGGCGAAATTGCGCGATCCTATAATGTTAGTCGTTGGCGATTCAGAGGCTTGACGCATGACTACAGGCCCGCTTGCTCTCGATGACGCTCAGAAAGTGTGGCGTTACATGAGCTTCTCCCGCTTCGTGTGGTTGCTTCAAAACAAGCAGCTTTGGTTGTCACGCGTGGATAGGCTCGACGATTCTTGGGAGATGGCTCTTGCCGGGGAACAATTGGAGGACGTAATCGCGCGTCACCCACCCCCGAAGATGCCCTCGCCGGACATACAACCGGAATCCGCGATTGAACGATCCAAGAGGATCGAGACTTTGTGGCGTCAGACAACATTTATCAGTTGTTGGAGCGCGTCCGAACACGAGTCGCACGCGTTATGGCGCATTTACTGCGGCCTTAATGAGGGGGTCGCAATCCAAACCACGGTTGGACGGCTGCGGAAATCCGTCGGCAGTTTACGTCTTTCTCCCGTCATTTACGGGGCACCCGGCAGCATTCGCCGAACCCCAAACGAAATCGACCTCATAACAAACAAAAGACCGATGTTTGAATACGAGCATGAGGTTCGGATTGTTCGCCTTACGCAAGCGGACGTAGGTGACAGTCTTCTTGGTTATCCTCTCGATTGGAATCCTGAACTGAACTTGGAAACGATCCGAGTTCATCCTGAGGCGGACAGCTCGTTGATGCAGACGGTATCCGCAGCGGTAGAGCACTACGCACCGGCGTTGAAGGATCACATTGAATGGTCTGCAATGAAGGAGCGGCGACCACTAGATCCCGCAACGACTGAGGGGAGCTAGCGAAATGACCCTGTTGGCATCCCCGCGCCGCAGCGCGGGCTTATTGGATGCAAGTAAACGACGAGGCACAGACACGGAGCGGCGCCTCGCAGGTCCTTCGGCATGTGTCGGACTGTTGCGGCGAGGGCAGCGGGCCGAGACATTTGCTGAAACACGCGTAGCTCTGCTCTTCACATTGTTGTCGCTCGCTAATTCCGCTGTCCTCAACCTGAATCATGGTCAATTGATCTGGCAGCGGTCTCCACGGGTGTTCGTGCGAAAGGCCCGTGAGTTCCAAAGCTTTTAAGTGGCGGGCCATAGCCCCTTTAATTCGATTGCCAAATGGCGCGAGTATAAAGAAACTTGGATTTCTATTCTAATATTGCATAATCTCAAGCACGACACCTACGCAAAACGCGTTTGATCGCTCTGAGTCGATAAGTTGGGCGTGGGAAGGGGTCGAATAGACCGCCGAGGCCGCTACGAGTGAAATCACTGTTAAAACTCTGATGCTCATATGGCCCACCACACGATTTTATTACGGCGAGTCGCACAATCTCGCGATCCGACAGTTTGCTCCGGGCTTTCTCACCCTGAGCCGCCTCGTCCCTCCCCGCCGCACACCGCGCCGTCGACCTCATGGAAGCATGAACTTCCGAAGTTTTGCCGCCGTCAATGGTCTTCGACCGCCGGAGGCGGCGCGTGTAACGCGCCATTGACGGCGGCAAAACTTCGGAAAGAAGAGGCTTCCACGAGGTCGACGGCGCTCTCTGCCGAGCTGGCGCTGGACACGCCGCTGCGAGGCGCGGCAGCGGGCGCGCCTTCAGCGCCTCCCGTCATCCGGCGCTGCGCGCCACCTTCTCCCGCACGCGGGAGAAGGGCAGCGTGCCCTGCCAACCTCACCCTGCCTCGCCCCTCGCCGCGTCACTTCGCGGGATAGCCGACGGTCTGCGCGAACAGCGGCCGCTGATCGGCGCGCAGATTGAGCTTCGCGGCCAGCGCCGGCTTGTCGCAATTGTGGAACCACGCCGCCAATCCTAGCGAAGCGGCGAAGAGATAGACGTTGGCGGCGATCATGCCGGCGTCGACGTAATAGTAGGAGCGCTGAACGTCGGGATCGCGCAGCCCCGGCTCGGCGAAGCCTGCGGTGTTGGCCAGCCGGTCGACGTCCGCGACATAGACGAGGCGAACCGGCGCCGACTCGCCGCCGCCCTGGCCGTGGCTGATCGCCAGCGGGCGCAGATCGCCGGCGACGATCGGCGTCAGTCGGTTGACCAACGCATCATAGAGATAAGCGCCTTGCTTCAAGACGACGTAGACGTCGATCTCCTGGGAATTGCTCGCCGAGCCCGCCGTTCGCCCGGTCATGCCGAATGGGCCCAGCTTGCGGTTCACGCCGCAGGCCGCCCAGAGACAATCGCTGAGCGTCTGCAGCGGCAACGGCTCCTCGCCGATCTCGCGGGTCGTGCGCCGGCGCCGCAGCGCCGCGACGAGCGTCCCGCGTCCGGTCAGCGCCGGCGGCGGCAGCGCGATCGGCGCGAGCGCGGACGCCGCGCCTTTCGCTTCGTCTCGAGCTGATGGTTTGCGGGTCATGGCTTCACCCCGGCGAGAGGACTCCCGGCGCTGGCGCGGCCCCTTTCCAGCCGAACGCAGCGCCGTCGACCTCATGCAAGCATGAGGCTTCCGAAGTTCTGAGGCTGTCAATGGCGCGCGGGCCCGCAACCGTGCTGTAGCCGCAGTCGTCGACCGCGGCTCTTTTGACCGCCGCGACGCGAGCGGCTCAAGGCGCTGACGCGGCCGGACGCGCTCGGCGGGCGCGGCGCCAGCCGGCGCCGCTCGGCGTTCGAACCGGGCGCCGCAGGACAACAGGCGCTAAGCTGCGCCGAGCCTGTGCAAAAGCGGTTCAACGGCTTCGACAAGTCGCCCGCCATCGTCGATCTCGCCGCTCGGCCATTCGCCTTCAAACTCGGTGAACTCGACGCCGACAACCTCGCACGCCGCCAGCACGGCGCACGCTTCCGCCAGATCGCGCAGCGATAGGCCGCCGGGAACCTGATACTCGGTCGGGACAAGGCCGGCGTCGAGAACATCGCAATCGATGTGGACGTAGACGGCGCGGCCACGCACGGCCTGGCGCAGGCGGGGGCCAAGATCGGGGCCGACCTCGACAAGCGCGACCTCGCCGCGTTCGATCCGCGCACGCTCGGGAGGATCGAGATCGCGGCCGCCGACGAGGACGACTTGGCCGAGGTCCATGTCGGCGCCCAGGCCTGTCCGCCACAGCCCCGCCGCCCCGGTGAGAACCATGCCGCCGAGATAATTGTCCGCCGATTCCGCGCCCTCGGTCGGCGCGTTGCAATCGCCGTGGGCGTCGAGCCAGACGATGGCGGCGTCCGGGCGCCGCCTCGCCACCTGGGGCAGCGTCGCAAGGCTGGCGGCGCACCGGCCCATCGCGCTCAACGGCCGCGCCCCACGGTCCAGGATTTCGCCGACTTGCGCGCCAAGCTGTTTGAGATCCGAAACTGCAGCTTCAAGCTGGGCGGCCCAACCGCCCGCAATCGGTTCACCCAGCGTTCCGACCCGTCGGGGCTGGAGACCTGTCCGCTTGGCCAACGCTTCGCCGAGGGTCAATGCGCCGCGCATCGCGCGCGCATTCCTGTCGCCGGCGCGGCCGATATAGGTCGTGAGCGCGATCATCAGGCGTTCCAACGATTCTCCGATGACCCAGCAGCCGCCTGCCGGCTCAGAGGATTCGATTTGAACATATCTTGCCCCGGGCTGGGAACGGCCTGGGGCGCGCGCTGCGCGATCGACCGGCAATGCTCGCGGCGCCGGCTGTTCAACAGAAGTTGCTTTCAAATCGACGCAACAGATCGTGACGGCAAACGCGTCATATCGATTTGATTGACCGTCGAATTTCTTCCGCCAGGTCGCCGCGACGACATCGCATTCGAAGCTCTAACTCTGTTCACGCGGGAACAACGGGTCTCACGAACAACTGCATGGAGAATACGATGACTTCGCATCGTTCATTGCGTTCGACTGTCGGCGGATTGCTCGCCGTCGCGTTCCTGGCCGCCGCGCCGTTCGCGCCCGCGTGGGCCGATACCGTCAGCAACGGCAACAACAGCCCTGAGCCCAACATCTACGCGCCGCCGACCGCGACGACCTTCTGGGGCGTGCCCAGGACTTCGGCCGACGACGGCTCGACGATCAGCTACGGCGGCGGGCGGCTGGCGAATCTCTGCCCGGCGGTGGTCGCGGACCCGGGCGCCTACCGGCCGCAAATCGTCGCCGAGTGCGAAGGCGGTTCGACCCTTCGCTGACCTCGCCGAGCGCGGCGGCGTTAGCGCCGCGCCCGCCTTGCTTCGCCGGTCGGCGGCTCAGCGCGCCGGCGCGGCTTTGGCCTGGTAGACCGGCCGCGTGCGGCGGCCCTGGCGGACGCGGTGCGGCTGCTGGTTGGCCGCGCGCGGATCGCGATGGGGCGAATGATGCGGCCGGTCTGGCGCCGCTTTAGCCGCGGCCTTGCGCACCACCGGCGCCGGCTTCGGCCCCTTTTCGCCGCGACGATCGAGCGAGAAGATGCGCATCCGCGTCAGGCGCTCGATCGCGCGCAGCGAATCGCGCTCCGAAGCGTCGCAGAACGAAATCGCCTGGCCGCCCTTGCCGGCGCGCGCGGTGCGGCCGATGCGATGGACATAGGCTTCGGCGACGTCGGGCAGCTCGAAATTGACCACATGGCTGACGTCGTCGATGTCGATGCCGCGCGCCGCGATGTCGGTCGCCACCATGGCGCGCGCCTGGCCGGAGCGGAACGCCGCCAAGGCGCGCTCGCGCTGGCCCTGGCTCTTGTTGCCGTGAATGGCGAGCGCGCCGATGCCCGCTTCGTCCAGGCTGCGCGCGACGCGATCGGCGCCGCGCTTGGTGCGGGTGAAGACGATCGCGCGCGTGAACGCGGGGTCGGCGAACAGCTCGACCAGCATGTCGCATTTGCGCGAAGCGTCGACGTGGACGACCTTCTGCTCGACGCGTTCGACGGTCGTGGCCGCCGGCGCCACCGAAACTTCGGCCGGCTCGTGCAGCAATTCGCCGGCGAGCTTGCGGATGTCGGGCGGCATGGTGGCGGAGAAGAACAGGTTCTGCCGCTTGCGCGGCAATTCGCGCACGATGCGGCGGATCGGCTTGACGAAGCCGAGATCGAGCATCTGGTCGACCTCGTCGAGAATGAGGAACTCGACGGCGTTGAGGTTGGCGACGCGCGCGTCGAGATGGTCGAGCAGACGTCCCGGCGTCGCCACCAGCACGTCGAGGCCCTTGGCCAAGGCGCGGATCTGGGCGCCGTGCGGCACGCCGCCGAAGACGACGGCGATGTCGAGCGACAGGCCGGCCGAGAGGTCGCGGAAGCTCTGCGCGATCTGGCTGGCGAGTTCGCGCGTCGGCGCGAGCACGAGAACGCGCGCCCCGCCCCGCGGCGCCGGCTTCTTGTCGGCGATGAGGCGGTTGAGGATCGGCAGCGCGAAGGCGGCCGTCTTGCCGGTGCCGGTCTGGGCGATGCCGATCAGGTCGCGTCCGTGCATCAGAACGGGAATGGCCTGAGTCTGGATGGGGGTCGGCTTGGCGTAGCCCATCTGGGTCAACGCGGTGACGAGCGGCGCGGCAAGGCCGAAGCCGTTAAAATTTTCCAAGTGATGATCTTTCAAACAGCCGCGATGGCGCGGGAAATCCTGCGCTGCGGCGACGATTCGTTAAAGGGGACGCCCCGCGTGTCCGGGCGACTGGGCGATTTACAAACAGGCGCTCGACAGGAGGACAAAAAAGACCTTCACGCAGCCGGCGCGCATCGGCCGCTCAGCGAGCGGCGCTTGGCTTATCCATGATGCAGCGCACAATGTCAAGGAAATGCGGTCCGCAGGCCGGCTCGGACGAGGCGACCGCATTTTTTGCGGCGGTCGCGGTCGCCGTGATAATATCGGCCGTGCGGGATCAGCCCAACCTGTGAGCGGCGCCAGTCGGCCCTCACGATGGAGCCCCGGAATGCGCGAGGCGTTCGCCGTCGTCGTGCTGCTGTTCTGCTCGACAGCCGCCCTTGCCGAGCCGCCCGCCTCGACGTGCCCGCTGACCTACCGGACGGCCATCATCCGGGCGGAGACCGCCATGATGAACGAGGCCGCCGAGGGAACGCGCATTCTCGACATCACCGGCGATGGTCTCGACGCCATCCTCAGGGTCCTGAACAACGGCAAGCGAGGCGAGCCGTTCGTCGCCGAACACCTGGTGGTGTTCGAACGCCTGCAGCGCGACAACGTGAAGATGGCGCTGTTCCACGACGGCTGCGCGATCTGGATGAACACCGAGGTGTCGGCGAGCCTGTGGAAACGGGTGCTGGACGACGCGTTCGGCGCGCCGGCCTGATCTCGCCGCGCTCGGCGCGCGCCTTGCCACCCGCCCCGGCCGATCGGCCAATACCCACGGTCGGCGGAAACCGCTAAAACCGTCGCCAACCTCTGACAACGAGCATCGGGCGGGAGCGGCGGGGCGATGGCGAGGTCATTCGAAGCGACCAATGCGCCGTTCGACCGGCTGACGCCGCAGCAGATCGGCGCCGTCGAGGCGGCGCTCGACGTCGGCTATTTCCGCCCCGGCGAGACGCTGATCGCGCGCGACGGCGCGCCCGACTCGCTGTTCGTCGTCATCAAGGGCTGCGTCGAGGAGCGCGACGGCGACGAAGTCGTCGGCTTGCGCGGCCCCGGCGATTGTTTCGACAGCCGCGCCCTCGTCCAGGGCGGCGGATCGAACGCGTTCGTCGCGCGCGAGGAGACGCTGTGCAACCTCGCGCCGCGCGACCTGATCCTGAAGCTCATCGCCCATAACGACCGTTTCGCCGCCTTCTTCTATCGCGAAATCTCGCGCAAGCTCGAAGCGGCGGCGCGCGACCAGGAGGCGGCGCGCTTCAGCCCGCTGCTCGGCGCGCGGGTGCGCGACGTGCCGCGCCATCCCGCCGTGTTCATCGCGCCGACCGAGACGATCGAGAGCGCCGGCGAGACGATGCGCGCCAACAAATCCAACGCCTTGTTCGTGCGCGACGGCGCGCGCGTCGGTCTGCTGACTGGCATGCGGCTGGCCAAGGCGGCGGTGCTCGAGCGCAAGCCGATCGCGACGAGCGTCGCCGAGCTGGCGAAATACGAAATCGTCACGGTCGAGGCCGACGATTTCGTTTCGCGCGCGCTGCTCAGGATGACCAAGCACAACAAGCGCCGCGTCGCCGTCACCGACAACGGCGAATATGTCGGCGTGCTCGAGGACATCGATCTGCTGAGCTTCATCGCCGGCAATTCGCAGATGGTCGCGGCGCGCATCGACCGCGCCTCGAGCCGCGACGACCTCGCCGCCGCCGCCGGCGCGATCGAATCGCAGGTGCGGATGTTGCGGCGACAGGGCGTGCGGGTCGAAGTCGTCGCCGAGATCGTCTCCGACCTCAACCGCCATCTGTTCGCCAAGCTGTTCGCCATGACCGCCTCGCCGTCGATCCGCGAACGCGGCTGCCTGATCGTGATGGGTTCGGAAGGGCGTGGCGAGCAGACGATGCGCACCGACCAGGACAACGGCCTCATCCTCGCCGAGCCGGTCGATCCAGCGGAAATCAAGGCGTTCCGCATCGCGTTTTCCGGCGCGCTCGAGCGCTTCGGCTTTCCGCCCTGCCCGGGCGAAGTGATGGTCGTCAATCCGCAATGGTCGAAGCCGCTCGCCGACTATGAGGGCGACTTCCGCCGCTGGCTCGCCGAGCCCGACGACGCCGCGCAGATGAACGTCGCCATCTTCTACGACGCCGAGTCGGTGGCGGGCGACGGCGAACTGCTCAGACGCGCCAAGCAGGCGCTGATCGACGCGATGCGCGGCGAGCGCGCGCAACTGGCGCGTTTCGCCCGCGCGGTCGACGCCTTTCCGACGCCGATCGGCTTGTTCAACAATCTCGTCACCCACAAGGATCACGGCGACGCGCTCGATCTCAAGAAGGGCGGCATTTTCCCGATCGTCCATGGCGTGCGCGCGCTGGCGCTCGAGCGCGGCTTCGTCGAGACCGGCACCGCGGCGCGCATCGCCCGGCTCGCCGAAGAGGGCGCGCTCAGCCACGATCTGGCGCGCGAACTGACGCAGGCCTTGCGCTACCTGATGACCTTGCGGCTCGACGCGCAGCTCGCGGCAGCCGCGTCGGGCAGCCTCGTGCGTCCCGGCGAGCTGTCGACCATGGACCGCGATCTGCTGCGCGACGCGTTCCACGTCGTCAAGCAATTGCGCGAGGTCGTGCGCCGTCACTTCAATCTGGCGATGTTCTGACGATGGCGCCGGGCTGGTTCTCTTCGCATTTCAGAGGCGCGCGGCTGCGCGACCCCGCCTATCGCTTTCTCTACGAGCCGGGGCCGGCCGACGAAGCGGTGGCGATCGACTGCGAGACGACCGGCCTCGACACCCGCCGCGACGACATCGTCAGCGTCGCCGCCGTGCCGATTCGCGGCGCGCGCATTCTGACCAGCCAGCGGTTTCAATCGTTCGTGAAGCCGCAGGCGCCGCTCAAGCCGGAGGCGATCAAGGTTCATGGGCTGCGCGAGGCCGACGTCGCCGCGGCGCGGCCGATCGCCGCGGTGCTGCCCGATCTGCTGCGCTTCGTCGGCGGCCGGCCGCTGGTCGGCTATTACCTCGACTTCGACGTGGCGATGCTCGACCGCCACGTGCGGCGCTGGCTCGGAATCCGGCTGCCCAACCCGCGCATCGAGGTTTCAGCGCTCTATTACGAGCGCAAGTACGGCGACGCGCCGCCGGGAACCCAGGTCGATCTCAGTTTCGCGGCGATGCTCGCCGACCTGAAGGCGCCATTGCTCGACCAGCACGACGCCTATTCCGACGCGCTGATGACGGCGATGGCCTATGTCGCGCTGCGCGACCTCGTCGAGCGCGGCGTCCGCATTGCGCGCCAGCCTTCGCGCGGCGCGCCGGGCTTCGAATTCGGCTGACGCGCCGCGGCAGGGGTGATGACGGCGCTGGCGCCGGGTTCGATCATCCTCATTTCGGCCGCGACGCTGCTCGCCAACGACGTGCTCAGGCCGCTGCGGCCGGAACTGTCGGACTCGGCAGTCGGCGCGACGGCGCGCGCGCTGGCGCCGCTGATCGCGGTCTATTTCACGCTCGAGGGCGGACAGACGCTCGTCGCGCTGCTGCTGAAGGGCTACGCCTTCGTCACTCAATTGTTCCCGGCGTTGCTGTGCAGCCTGCTGCCGCGCAGTCCGATGACCAAATACGGCGCGGCGGCGGGGATCATCGTCGGCGTCGCGGTCGTCGCCTTCGTCACCGAGACCAAGATCGGTTTCGCCGAGATGCTGCCATTCCTGCCGGCGCGGGTCGGCGACATCAACGTCGGCTTCGCGGCTCTGCTCCTCAACGTCGTCGCGGCGGCGCTGGCGAGCCTGGCGACGCAGCCGGCGCCGGTCGCGGCGGCTGCGTCGTCGTCGAACTGAGCTGAATTCAGCCGAGCGGAAGCGGACGTTGAGGCGGCGGCCTCGCCTGGCTTGGCGCAAATTCCTGACGAAACCACCATAACCGGCGCCGCCATAGGCGCCCGTTGTTCCGGTCGACTGCGATTAATTAAGCATTGTGGGGTAGGGCAAAAGCGACGGCAATTCTTGAATTTGCGAATGAATCGAACGGTCATGAAATTACGAATTGGTAGCGTCAAAAACGCGTCGCTCTCCAACAAGATCGCGGCGGCCAATATTCTGGGAATGGCCCTCCTGGCGGCGGCCCTGCTGTTTCTCTACCAGACGACCTTCTCGAGCTACGCAGAGAATCAGGCGCAAAAGTACCAGGAATCGGCGATGCGCGTCGCCTGGAACGTGCTTGGCCAGTACGGCGGCCAATTTCACGTCTCGGGCGGCCAGTTGTTGGCTGGCGATCGCGCGCTCAACAATTTCGATGAACCGGTCGATCGCGTGAAGTCGCTGATGGGCGGCACCGCGACCGTGTTCATGGGCGATCTGCGTATCGCAAGCAATGTGAAGAAGCCTGACGGGTCGCGCGCGGTCGGCACGCGCCTCGCGCCAGGCCCGGTGTTTGACGCGGTCCTGAAGCGGGGCGAGTCTTATCGCGGCGAAGCCGACATTCTCGGCCAAAACTACTTCGCGGCCTATGATCCGATCAAGAACGCCGCCGGCGAAGTGATCGGAATCCTCTATGTCGGCGTGCCTGTGGCCGAATTCCGCGCCGACCTCGGAACCACGATGGAAACGGCGTTGCTCGTGGCGCTCCTCCTCACGGCGGCGATCGCCGGCGCCATGTTCATGCTTTCCCGGCGTCAATTGGCGCCGTTACGGCATCTCGCAGCGGCGATGGCGCGGCTCAGCCAGGGCGACCTCGCTGAGCCGGCGCAGCACGCGGACCGTACGGACGATATCGGCAGGATGGCGCGCGCAGTCGAGGTGTTTCGCCAGACGGCTCTCGCCAAGGTCCAACTCGACGCCGAGACCGAACGCCTTCGCAACGAGAGCGAGGAAGAACGCCGCCGTGAAGAAGCGCGACGGGCGTCGTCGAGCGATGAGCAAAGCCAAGCCTTGGGAAGGCTCGCCGAGGGGCTAAAGCAAATTGCGGCGGGTGACCTGTCGAGGCGTCTAGAGGAGGGCTTCTCTCCGACCTACGCGCAGATTCGCGACGACTTCAACGAAGCGATCGACAAGCTGAAGAGCACCATTCTAACGGTCGTCGAAAGCACGGGCGCGATCAGGACGGGCGCGCAGGAAATCTCCGCCGCCTCCGACGACCTGTCCCGCCGCACCGAACAGCAGGCGGCGAGTCTCGAGCAGACCGCCGCGACGCTCAGCGAAGTCACCGCCACGGTGAAGAAGTCCGCGGAAGGCGCCAGCCACGCGCGGCAGGTGGTGACCGCCGCCGACGCGGACGCCAAGCAGAGCGCGGTCGTGGTGCGTCAGGCGGTCGACGCGATGAGCGCGATCGCCAAGTCCTCGCAGCAGATCAGCCAGATCATCGGCGTGATCGACGAGATCGCCTTCCAGACCAACCTGCTCGCCCTCAACGCGGGAGTCGAGGCGGCGCGCGCCGGCGAGGCGGGTCGCGGGTTCGCCGTCGTCGCCTCCGAAGTGCGCGCGCTCGCGCAACGTTCGGCGGAAGCGGCCAAGGAGATCAAGGCGCTGATTTCCGGCGCGGCCGGCCAAGTCGACGTCGGCGTCAAGCTGGTGGCGGAGACCGGCCGCTCGCTCGAGCGCATCATGGCGCAGGTGACCGAGATCAACGTCGTGGTCGGCGACATCGCGGCCGGGGCGCAGGAACAAGCCACCGCGCTGCAGGAAACCAACACTGCGATCGAGCAGATGAACCTGGTGACGCAGCAGAACGCCGCGATGGTTGAGGAATCGACGGCGGCCGGCCATTCGCTGTCGCAGGAAACGTCGAAGCTGTCGCAATTGATTGGTCAGTTCCAAGTTGGGCGGTCGGCGAGCGAGGAGACGCTGCGCCGCGAATTGAAAGAGGCCGCGCCGCACGCGTTCCGCGCCGCGCCGAAGACGGAGGCCCCGTCAAGAGCGGGGGGCGCTCGACCTTCGGGCGCGGCTGCGCACAAGTCTGAGCTGGCGCGGCGACCGGCGGCCAAAGCCGTCGTCAACGGCGCGGCGCCGGAAGCGGCCGTCGCCGGCGGCGCGGATCAGAACTGGCAGGAGTTTTGACGTCGAAGGCGGGGTCCATCGGGCTCCGCCAATTCGCTGCGCCTCGATCTTGTTGAATGCAACAGCGTAAGGGTGAGCAAATGAGCGAGAGCGCAAATGTCGGAATCGGCAAAGGCGCCGAACTGATCGCATTCAATATCGGGGCCCAGGAGTTCTGTATCGGCACGACCTCCGTTCGGGAGATCAGGGGCTGGACGCCGGCGACGCCGCTTCCGCATGCGCCGGCGTTCGTGCTCGGCGTGGTCAATCTGCGCGGCGTCGTCCTGCCGATCGTCGATCTGGCGGTGCGGCTCGGCTTCCCGCCGACCGAACCGACGGCGCGTCACGCCATCATCGTCGTCGAGTTCGGCCGCCAGGTCGCGGGCCTGCTGGTCGACGGCGTCTCCGACATCTTCACCGCCAGCGAGGAGCAGATCCAGCCGACGCCCGACATTGCCGCGGAGACCGCCAAGCTCTACGTGCGCGGCGTCATTCCCATGGACGGCCGCCTGATCGCCGTCATCGATATCGCCAATCTCTTGCCGTCGCCGGAATTGGCCGCGGCGTGACGAACGACGGCGCGCGGCAGGCCCGCCAGACTGTGAAGCGGCGTCACATTGCGCCCCCCGCTCAGTCCAATATCGGTTGAGGTCTAGCGACCCGAACTGGCGGCCAGACCACACGCCGAATCGCAACCACGTCGCCTGCAAGAGCGAATGACCGCTTCGAGATCCGGATTGCCCAACCCCCTCATTCCGCTCCCGCTCAATTCCGGTCGTTAGGCGAGCCGCGAACGCGGTCTTGGGAAGAGTCGCCGCCGATCCCTCGGCGCCATCACGTGCCGAACATCTCGCAGTCGCTCGCTTCCTCGGCTCCCGCGTCGGGATCGCTGCAGTCGGGTCTGGCTAGGCTTGCGGCAAGTTCGTGCAGGTCGATCAGGAGGCTCGCGGTGTTCGAGTCGGCGACCCACTCGACCGGCATGTCGCGCGCCAAGCGCTCGAGGAAGCCGGCGATGCCGGCGACTTCCTGCTTGGCGCGATCGAGATCCTGGAGATCGTGGAAATGCGATCCCCTGGGCGAAGCGGCGTCGAAGACCAGCTTGCCGACGGCGTTGTCGACCCGCTCCAGTCGGCGTGTGACTTTGCGCAACTCGTCGGTCACGCGGCGCAGCGTTTCGCTGATCGGGGAAAGCGGGGGGCTATCAGACTGGCTCACGGACGCATCCTCACTTACGCAGCTCGCAGGTTCACGCTTCGACGATCAGAACAGCTCGACTTCGCCGACGTCGCGGCTCAGCATTGGCTTGAGCAGCTTCTCGTCGATTCCGCCCGCCGCCACATAGGCCTGGCGGGCGCGGCCGGAGACCGGCCAATATTGCAGCCGACGACCCCGCTCGCCGCCGAGGTCCTTGCCGACCACGGCGATGCCTTCATGTTTGAGATAGCGCTCGGCGAATTCGGCGTTCTTCTTGCCGATGTCCGACAGCCCGGCCATCATCCTGGCGCCGCCGAACAGTTTGGCTTCGAGCCGGTCGCGGTGCGCGCCCTGCTTCATCAGCCCGTTGATCAGCAGCTCCATCAGATAGTCGCCATAGCGCTCGGCTTCGTGATCATAAGCGCGCCCGTCCTCGCCCGGCAGCAGAAAGTGATTCATGCCGCCGACGCCGGTCAATGGATCGCGAATGCAAGCGGCGACGCACGAGCCCAGCAGAGTCGAAACGACGACATCGGGATCGTCGGTGACTTTGTACTCGCCCTGAACGATATGGATTCGGCGCTCGGGGCGCACCGTGTGGCTCATGACAGCTTCCCGACGACGGCCTCGATCGCCCCCCGGAGTTGGGCGACCGTGAACGGCTTGGTGACGTAATTGTTGAGGGCGTACTGACGACCGCGCTCGATCAGGGTCTTGTCGGCGCTGCCGGTGACGAGAATGAATCCTATGCGCGCCGTCGCTTTGTTTTCGCGCAGCCGCTTGAGCAGCCCAAGGCCGTCGAGCCCCGGCATGTTCATGTCGGAGATGACGAGATGGACCGGTTGGGCGCTCAGCGCCTGCAGCGCCGCCACGCCGTCCTTCGCGATAGCGACGCCGCGCACGCCCATCTGGTCGAGCGCGTCAATGACAAGCGCCCGGCTAACCGAAGTGTCGTCGACCACCATGATGCGGATTTTGTCAGCGATCGACATGGTTCAGCTCTTTCCACTAGACGTCAGCCTTAGGATGCCGGCGCGCATGTCCCCAAGGGCCAACTGACGCTCCACAGCGCCGATTTCAAATGCGACTTTGGGCATGCCGTAGACGACGCTCGAGGCCTCGTTCTGGCCGAGCGTGTTTGCGCCGGCGCGTCGCATCGACAACAGACCGGCGGCGCCGTCGCGACCCATTCCGGTCAGGATGACGCCGACCGCGCGCGAGCCGAAGGCCTTAGCCGTCGACTCGAACATCACGTCGACCGACGGCCGGTGGCCGTTGACCTGATTGTCGCTGTTGAGGCGGCAGCGCGGATGGGCGCCGCCCGCGACCTCGAGATGGGTGACGGTGCCCGGCGCCAGATAGACGCGGCCGACCTCGATCGGCGCCCCCTCTGCGGCTTCGGCGACATGGGCGCGAGTCAGCCCGTCGAGGCGGCGCGCAAACGACCGCGTGAACGGGCTCGGCATATGCACGGTGATGATGGTCGGCGGGCAGTTTTCGGGGTAGCCGGCGATCACCGAAATGAGCGCCTCGACGCCCCCGGTCGAAGCGCCGATGGCGACAATTCTGCCATCGGGCTTGTAGGCGGCGTGTTCGTCGACCACGCTCGGCCGCCCGAGGCCGAGACGCTGCATCCGGGCGCTGGCGGCGGCGCGGACGCGCGCGGGCAGGTCGTCGAACGAATTGGGATGATCGATCGACGGCTTGCCGATGCAGTCGACCGCGCCGAGCTCCATGGCGCGAATGGTCGCCGTCGCTCCGCGCGCGGTGAGGCTCGACACCATCACCACCGGGAACGGCCGGAGCCGCATCACCTTTTCGAGGAATTCGAGCCCGTCCATCTTCGGCATCTCGACGTCGAGAGTCATGACGTCGGGATTGAGCGCCTTGATCGCCTGGCGCGCCTCCAGCGGATCGGAGGCCTGGCCAATCACTTCGATGCCGGGATCGTCGGCCAAGGAAGCGGAGATCAGGCCGCGCATCGTGGCCGAATCGTCGACGACGAGGACCCGGACGGGGTTCATGCGCCGACTCCGTCCTTGAGCCGATACGCGGTGACGCCGTCGCTGACGAAGCGCGCCGCCGCCGGCCCGGTCACCCGCTCCGAATGGCCGATGTAGAGCACGCCGCCGCGCTCGAGCTTGCCGGCGAACTTGCTCCACACCGTCTGCTGCGTCTGCTCGTCGAAATAGATGACGACGTTGCGGCAGAAGATGACATGGAACTTGCCCGGCATCGGCCACGCGGCGTTGAGATTGAGCGTGCGGAAGACGACCAGGCGGCGCAGCTCCTCGCTCGCCTGCAGGCCGCGCCGTTCGTCGCCGCCGACGCCGGCGAAATAGCGCTTGCGCAGAGCGACGGGCGCCTCGACGAGCGCAGCGACGGGATAGACTCCGCGCCTTCCCTCCTCGACGACGCGCGGGTCGATGTCGCTGGCGAGAATCCGGATGTCGAGCGACGCCGCGTTGGGCTCGAGCCCCAGCACGGTCAGCGCCATCGAATAGGGCTCGGGCCCGGTCGAGCAGGCCGCCGACCACAGCCGCACCCGCCCGCCGCGGCGCGCCAATTCCAGGAGCGGCGGCAGCACATGGGCGCCGAGATGCTCGAAATGGTGCGGTTCGCGAAAGAAACGGGTGACGTTGGTGGTCAGCGCCGACAGCATCTCGCGCCGCTCGTCCGAACCGTCCGGCGAGCCGACGAGATCGCAATATTGGCGGAAACTTTCGAGATGGAGCGCCCGCAGCCGCTTGACCAGGCGCGAATAGACCAGCGTCGTTTTCGACTCGGGCATATAAATGCCCGCGTCGACGTAGAGCATCGCCGCGATGTCCTTGAAGTCGCGGTCGCTCATCTCGAACTCGCTCGATTTAAGCGAACTGCCGACGCCCGACGCCAACGCTTGTATCACGCGGCCGCCTCCGTCTCGGTCGACATCACGCCGTCGAGCTCGATGACGCCGATCATGCGGCCGTCGATCGCCAGAATGCCGCGGACGAAGGACTTGACGAAGTCGCTGGCGACGTCGGGCGTCGGCTGAATGTTCTCCGTCGTCAGGGTCAGAATGTCGGAGACCGCGTCGACGAGCAGGCCGATGATCTGCGCCCCGACCTGGACGACGATGATGACCTGCCGCGCCGCAGCGTCGGTTTGCGGAAAGCCGAGCCGTTCGGCGAGGTCGACGATCGGCAGCACCGAGCCGCGCAGATTGATGACGCCGCGCACATAGGCGGGCGCATGCGGCAGAGCCGTCGCCGGCGTCCACCCGCGTATCTCGCGCACCGACATGATGTCGATGCAGAACTCCTGCACGCCGATGCGGAAGGCGATGAACTCGCGCGGATCGCCGGCGGCGACGCTCACTTCATTCATTGGATTAACCCACTGCGGCCAGAAGAGGTTCTTGTCCGGCGCCGCTGCGATTGGTGCGCGCGACGAACGTGTCGATGTCGAGGATCAGCGCGACGCGCCCGTCGCCGAGGATCGTCGCGGCGGCGATGCCGGGCACCTGCCGGTAATTCGCCTCGAGGCTCTTGATGACGACTTGGCGCTGGTCGTGGATCGCGTCGACCACCAGCGCGCAGCGGGTGCTGACCTCGGTCTCGACGACCAGCACGACGCTGCCGACCGGATCGGCCGCATCGCGGCGGTAGCCGAGCTCCTGGCCGACGTCGATCAGCGGCGCGAAGCCGCCGCGGTCGGAGATCACCCGCGCGTTGACGCCGAGCGCGTGAACGTCGCCGGCCTTGGGCCTGAGCGTCTCGACGATCGCCGTCAGCGGCACGACCAGCGTCTGATCGGCCACCTTGACCACCATGCCGTCGAGCACGGCGAGCGTCAGCGGCAGGCTCATCGAGAAGATCGAGCCGTGACCAGGGCGCGAGGCGATCGTGATGCGTCCGCCCAGCGCCTGGATCGACCGTTTGACGACGTCCATGCCGACGCCGCGACCGGAGATGTTGGAGATCGCCTGCGCGGTCGAAAAGCCGGGCATGAACAGCAGATTGTCGATTTCGCCGTCGGTGAGCTGGGCGTCGGGCGCAATCAGCTCCTTCTTGATTGCGATCTCGCGCACACGCTGGCGATTGATGCCGGCCCCGTCGTCGGAGACTTCGATGACAATGCGGCCCGAGCGATGCGCCGCCGACAGCTTGACCTCGCCCTGAGCCGGCTTGCCGGCCGCCTCGCGCACTTCCGGCCGCTCGACGCCGTGGTCGACGGCGTTGCGGATCATGTGGGTGAGCGGATCGGCGAGACGCTCGATCACCGTGCGGTCGACCTCGGTCGCTTCGCCCTCGGTGCGCAGCCGCACGACCTTGCCGGTCGCGTCGGTCAGCTCGCGCACGATGCGCGACATGCGCTGGAACAGCGGCTTGACCGGCTGAGCGCGGATCGCCATCACGCCTTCCTGGATTTCGCGCGTCAATTGCTCGAGCGCGCCGAGGCCGGCGGCGACGCTCGACGAGCGCGCCAGCCCCGCCTCCAGCACCCGCTGCGACAGCATCGCCTGGTTGATCACCAGCTCGCCGACGAGATTGATCAGACGATCGACGCGTTCGAGATCGACGCGGATCGTCGCCGGGCTCGCCGCCGCATCCGGCTTGGCGGCTTCGATCTTGGCTTTGTCGGGCTCGACGGCGGTCGCGGCGGCGACGGCCTCGATCGGTTCGGCCGGCGCGGAGGCGATCGGTGAAGCGACCGCGGTGGCTGCGACGGCGACGGGGGGCGCGATCGGCGCGACTGCGGCCGGCGCGCTCGCCTCGGACGCAGCGGCGGGGCCGGCGCGATCGACGACGATTTCCAGTTCGCAATCGTCGACGACGAATTCGAACAACTCGTGGATCGCCGCCACGTCTTCGCTGGTCGTCAGCTCGACGCGCCAGCCGAAATAGGCGCCTTCGGGATCGAGGGCGTCGAGCATCGGCACGTGCCGCGTGTCGCATTCGACGCGGAATTCGCCCATGCGCGACAGTTCGCGCAGCAGACGGACCGTCTCGTTGCCCTTCCGATAGAGGTCGGGCGCGGGAATGAGCCTGATGGCGTAGCGAGCCGCCTGCGGTTCGGACTCGCCGAGATCGTCGAGCTGGAGCAGGACCGGCTGGAAATCGAGCCCGTCGGCTTCGCCGCCGCCGGCGCTCGCCTCGGTCGGCGCTTCCTTGGCGTCTTCGGACAGGGCCTTCAGTTCGGCGATCTGCGCCTCGACTCGCGTCTCATCGACCGGGTGGTCGCTGCGCGACGCCTTGACCAGGTCGGCGAGCAGATCGGCCGAGCGCAGCATCGTGCGCATCACCGATGGCGACGTGGCGAGCTGCCCGGCGCGAATCAGGTCGAGACTGGTCTCGAATGTGTGGGCGAAGCGCACCAGCCGGTCGAGCTTGAACGCGCCGGCGCCGCCCTTGATCGAGTGGACGGCGCGAAACACGGCGTTGACCGTCTCGGAATCGGCGACGCCCTCTTCCATGGCGTTCAAGCCGACCTCCAGCTCGCCGAGCTGTTCTTCGCACTCCTGGAAGAAGGTCTCCCGGATCGCCGCCATCGTGTCCATACGAACAGTCCTCGAACTTCCGTTAAGCCGCCACCCGCCGCACGACGTCGACTAGCTTGGCCGAATCGAACGGCTTGACGATCCATCCGGTGGCGCCGGCGCGCCGCGCGAGGTTCTTCTTCTCGGGCGAGCTTTCGGTGGTCAGAACGAGAATCGGAATGCCGAGATAGCGCTGGTCGCGGCGGACATTTTCGATGAAGCCGAAGCCGTCGAGCTTCGGCATGTTGATGTCGGTGATGATGACGTGAGGCGTCTCCTGTTCGAGGACCTCGAGCCCGTGCTGGCCGTCGACCGCCTGGATGACGCGATAACCCGCCTCCATCAGCGCGACCTTGAGCATGTCGCGCATGGTGCGGGAATCGTCCACAGTCAGGATCGTCATACTCATTGCGGCAGTTCTCCAGTCACGAGCGTCCGGTCGATTCCGATGAGCTTGAGATCCTCGATCATTCGAGCGGCGCAATTGACGATCGACAACGACACGCCGTCGGCTTGCCATGTCCGCTTGGCCGACAGCAGCACCTGAACGCATTGCGCGCCGACCTGGCCGACCGCCGACGCGTCGATCGTGATCGGCTTGCCGCGGCGCTCGAGCAGAGCGGCGGCGAGCGGTCGCGCGGCGGGCAGATCGAGCGAGTTCGGCAAGCGCAAGACGCCTTTGGCGTCGCCGCGCGACGCTGTAGCGACGGGCGCCGGGGAGGGCGAAGGCGACGCGGCCGGGGCTGGGGCCGGCGCCGACGTTTCGAGATACACCACAGGCGGGGGCATGAATTCCTCCTCCTCGCGCGCCGGTTCGGCTGCGGCGACCGACTCTTCGTCGGCCGGTTCCTCGGCGGGCGCTACGACGCTGGACGGCGACCACGACGACGGCAGCCTGCCGTCGAGGTCGCTGAGATCGACTTTCGGGTAGTACTCGCCTTTGGCGAATCCGGGCTTGCGCGGCCGTCGCCGCGGGATCGAAGGCCTCGCCATCATATCCTCCCGGCGCGGGCGCGCGTCGGCGCGCGGGCGTCCGATTGCGGATAGGACTGGCGTGCGAACGCGTTCATGCGGCCTCGCGATTGCGAAAGATCTCCCCCCACACGCGCCGGCGGCGGCTGGCGACCCGTCGCGCCTTATGGCGCGGCGCGCGGCGCTCAAACCGTCGCGTTCAATGGCGGAAGGGGCATGTCGGCTTGGAATCCGACGCGAGCGAGTGGCCTCATGCCGCGAAGTCGCCCCCCATGGCAGGCTCCGTCGATCGCAGCACAAGTCCTAAACAGGATTGGTTTATCGAAACTTAAAAGTCATATTGAATTTGGTCCGCGCTACCGAACTCTACGTCATCTGCATGTTCAGAGCGCGCCCGCGCCGGCCGGCTACGGGCGCGCCGCGACGGCGTCTCAGCCGAGCGCCTCCAGCTCGCCGATCATCCGTTCGATCAGCGATAGCCCGATGTCCCAGAAGGCCGGATCGCGCGCGTCGAGACCGAACGGGGCGAGCAGCTCGCCGTGCGGCTTAGAGCCGCCAGCGGCGAGCATCGCCAGATAGCGTTCGGCGAAGCCCGCCGGGGCGCGCTCGTACAGGCCGTAGAGCGAATTCACCAGACAATCGCCGAAGGCGTAGGCGTAGACGTAGAACGGCGAATGGATGAAGTGGCCGATATAGGCCCAGAAGGTTTCGTAGCCGGGACTGAGCCGGATCGCCGGGCCAAGGCTTTCCCCCTGCACGCTCATCCAGGCGGCGGCGATCGCCTCCGGCGTCAGCTCGCCGGCGCGCCGCTCGATGTGAAGGCGGCGCTCGAACGTGTAGAAGGCGATCTGGCGGACGACGGTGTTGAGCATGTCCTCGACCTTCGCGGCGAGCAGCGCGCGGCGCGTCGCGGCGTCGGCGGCGGAGGCGAGCAGCGCGCGGAAGGTCAGCATCTCGCCGAACACCGAGGCGGTCTCGGCCAGCGTCAGCGGCGTCGGGGCCATCAAGGCGCCGTTGGGCGCGGCGAGCACCTGGTGGACGCCGTGGCCGAGTTCGTGCGCCAGCGTCATGACGTCGCGCGGCTTGCCGAGGTAATTGACCAGAACGTAGGGATGCGCCGAGGGCGTCGTCGGATGGGCGAAGGCGCCCGGCGCTTTGCCGGGGCGGGGCGGCGCGTCGATCCAGCCCTCGTCGAAAAAGCGCCGCGCGACGTCGGCCATCCGCGGCGAAAAGCCGCTATAGGCGCTGAGCACCGTGTCGCGCGCCGCGCTCCAGGCGAAGACACGGCTCGGCGCGTCGGGCAGCGGCGCGTTGCGGTCCCAATGCTCGAGCTGCGGCTTGCCGAACCAGCGCGCCTTGAGCGCGTAATAGCGATGCGAAAGGCGCGGATAGGCGCTGGTCACCGCCGCCGCCAGCGCGTCGACCACTTCGCGCTCGACCCGATTGGCGAGATGGCGCGAGTCGGCGACGTCGGCGAACTTGCGCCAGCGGTCGGAGATCTCCTTATCCTTGATCAGCGCGTTCATGATCAGGGTGAACAGCCTGACGTTGGCGCCCAGCGTCTTGGCCAGCGCCGCGGCGGCCGCTTCGCGCGCGCCGCCATTGGGATCCTGCAGCTTGCCGAGCAGCGGCTCGAGGGTCAGCTCCTCGCCCTCGAAGGAAAACCGCAGCGCGGCGATCGTCTCGTCGAACAACCGATTCCATGCGGCGGCGCCCGGCATCGACTTTTCGAGGAACAATTGCTCGAGTTCGTCGCTGAGCTGGTGCGGCCGCTCCTTGCGAATGTCGACGAGCCACGGACGATAGTGGGCGAGCGGCGAATCCTGCGTCGCCGCGTCGAGCTCGGCGTCGTCGAGCCGGTTGAGTTCGAGCTCGAAGAACAACAGCTCGCCGGCGAGTTCGGTCACCTTCTCCTGCGCGTCGCCGAAGAACTTGGCGCGCGCCGGATCGCTGGTGTCGCCGGCGTAAAGCAGCGAAGCATAGGACATGATGCGGCCCATCAAGTCCTGCAGCTCTTCGTAGGCGCGAATCGCCGCGAACAGGCGCGCCCCCGCTTCGACCCCCTCCGCCAGCTCGGCGAGCTTGCCCTGATAGGTCGCGGCGAAACGCTTGGCGTCCGCAGCGGCGCGCGCAAGGTCAGCAGCGAAACGCGGCGAATCCATGCCCTCGTAGAGGTCGTCGAGGCGCCATTGCGGCAGCGGCCCGAGATCGACCGCAGGCGCCGCGGCGCCGGAGGCTGCGTTCGAAGCGAGCGCGCCGACGCCGCCCTCGAATGCGCCGGCGAAGGAAACGCGTCCGCAGTTAGTCATTCCATCGGCCTCATCGTCAGGGGAACCTCGGCACTATCGCCGAACGGCGGCGCGCCTTCAATCGAAGCGTCACAAGTCGCGTCAAATTGGGACGCCATTAACATCACATTTACCGCAATGTCCGACTGTCGGCCCACGAGCGGCCGCGCACGGCCGCGCCGGTGAGAAGTTCATGGCCGCCCTGATTCTCGTAGTCGACGACGATCCGATCCAGCGCCGACTGCTCGAGGCGATGACGCGGCGTTTCGGCTATGAGGTCGAAACCGCCGAAACCGGCGAAGCGGGGCTGGCGCGGCTCGAAGCGTCCGACCGACCGCCGGTCGACCTGATCGTGCTCGATCTGGTGATGCCCGACCTCGACGGAATGGGCGTGCTCACGCGGATGCGCCAGCGCGGCATCGCCATTCCCGCCATCGTCCAGACCGCGCACGGCTCGATCGAGGCGGTGATCTCGGCGATGCGCGCCGGCGCCTACGATTTCGTCGTCAAGCCGGTCGGGGCCGAACGGCTGCAGGTGTCGATCAAGAACGCGCTGCGCGTCGACGCGCTCGAGGACGAGCTGAGGCGCGCGACCCGCCGCCGCGACGGCGAGCTGACGTTCCGCGACGTGGTGACCAAAGTCGAGAGCATGGCGCGCACCATTCGCCTCGCCGAGCGCGCCGCCAAGTCGAACATCCCGGTGCTGATCGAAGGCGAGTCGGGCGTCGGCAAGGAGTTGATGGCGCGCGCCATCCAGGGCGGCTCCGATCGCCGCGGCAAACCGTTCGTCACCGTCAATTGCGGCGCGCTGCCGGAAAACCTGGTCGAATCGATCCTGTTCGGCCACGAGAAGGGCGCCTTCACCGGCGCGACCGAAAAGCACGCCGGCAAGTTCGTCGAGGCGCACGGCGGCACGCTGTTCCTCGACGAAATCGGCGAACTGCCGATGGGCGCGCAGGTGAAGCTGCTGCGCGCGTTGCAGGACGGCGAGATCGACCCGGTCGGCGCGCGCCGGTCGATCAAGGTCGACATCAGGCTGATTTCGGCCACCAACCAGAACCTGATCGAGCTGGTCAAGCGCGGCCTGTTCCGCGAGGACCTGTTTTACCGCCTCAACGTCTTTCCGATCTCCATTCCGCCGCTGCGCGCGCGCTCCGCCGACGTGCCGGACCTTGCGCGCCGCTTCCTCGCCCGCTTCTGCGCCGAAGAGGGCAAGCGCATTCGCGGCCTCGCCAACGACGCCGCCGCGCTGCTGGCCGCTTACGACTGGCCGGGCAACGTGCGCCAGCTCGAGAACGCGATGTTCCGCGCCGTGGTCCTCGCCGACGGCGACGAGCTCACCGTCGCCGAATTTCCGCAGATCGCCGCCCAGGTGGAAGGATTCGACGTGCGCGTGCCGCCGGCGCCGCCGCCGCTGGCCGACGTCGCGCCGGCGCCGTCGAGCGAAACGAACCGTTTCGAACCGCGCAACCCGCACATGATGCGGCTGATCGACGACAGCGGCGACGTGCGCAAGATCGAAGACATCGAGGCCGAGGCGATCCGCTTCGCCTTCGCCCATTATCGCGGGCAGATGTCGCAAATGGCGCGCAAACTCGGCATCGGCCGCTCGACCCTCTACCGCAAGATGAAGGAGCTCGGCGTCGAGGCCGACGTGCTCGGCGAGGCCGCCGCCTAGCCGATGGGCGGCCGACAGCCAAAACAGATTGCGCCCCGGAGGGACTTCCGGGCGCTTCAGCAGACCGCTAAGACTCGATGGGATCGCCGACGGGACGGCGGGGGAGCAAGACGATGGGCGTGACGTGCGACTCGATCCGGGCCGGCGCCCTGGCGCTCATCGCCCTGGCCTGCCTCAGCGGACCGGCCGCCGCCGAGGCGACGGCCGCCGCGCCGAACGTCGATACGGCGAGCGCGCCGCTGCCGGCCGTAGCCGCCCCCCCTGACGCAACCCCCGCCGCCGCGCCAGCCCCGGCCCCAACCCCAGCCGCAACGCCGCAAGACGCCGCCGCGCCGGCGGTCGACCCGCAGACGGCCGCTGCGGTGAGCGCCGCCCTCGACGCGCTCGTCGCCGCCGACGTCAAGGCGAGCCCGATCGGCGCCGGCGACTGGCGCGCCGCCCGCCTGGCGATTCGCGCCTTCTACGCTGCGCGCGGCTTCGCTCCGGTCTGGTTCGACGGGCGCGACCTCAACCCGCGCGGCCAGGGCGCGCTTCGCCGCCTCGAACGCGCCGACGAAGACGCGCTCGACCTCGCCGCCTTCGCCTTGCCGAAAGATCTGCCGGCCGACGCGACGCCGGAGCGGCTCGCCGAAGCCGAGACGACGCTGTCGGCGGCCGTGCTCGCCTACGCGATGCAGGCGAGCGGATCGCGCATCGTCCCGACCCGGATCTCGTCGCTGATCACCGCCCGCCCGACCGTCGCCGATCCTGGCCTGGCGTTGGCGGCGGTCGCCGCCGCCGCGGACCCCGACGCCGCGCTCGAAGGCTACAATCCCCAGCAGAAGGGCTACCGCGACTTACGCGACCAGTTGTCGCGGACACGCGCGGCTGCCCCACCCCCGCCTCCAGAGCCTTCCGCGGCCGCGACGACGGCGAGCATTCCAGACGGACCGAGTCTCGGTCTCGGCATGCGCGATCCGCGCGTGCCGCTGGTCCGCGCGCGCCTTGGCGTTCCCGCCGAAGGGGCGGCCGCCGAAGTCTACGACCTTCCCGTCGCCGCGGCGGTGCAAGCGTTCCAGCGCGCCAACAATCTGCCGCCGAACGGCGCGCTGACGCCGGGGACCGCGGCGGCGTTGTCGGGCGGCGTCGCGGCGCCGGCGCTCGCTGCAACGGCGACCGTTTCGCCAGCGCGCCGCGTGGCGATGCTCGCCGCCAACATGGAGATGTGGCGCTGGGAGCCGCGCGACATGGGCGTCGCGCGCATCGAGATCAACGTCCCCGACTTTACGCTGCGGATGATGGACGGCGACGACATCGTCCATCAGGCGCGCGTCATCGTCGGCAAGCCCGACACCCCGACCCCGATCTTCTCCAATGCGATGAAATACATCCTGGTCAATCCGATCTGGCGCGTGCCGGATTCGATCGTCCGCAAGGAGTTCGCGCCGCATCTCGCCGAGGACCCCGACTATCTCGCGCGCCGCGGCTACCAGGTCGCCGAGATCGGCGGCCACATGTTCGTCAGCCAGCCGCCCGGCGAAGGCAACGCGCTCGGCCACATCCTGTTCATGTTCCCCAACGAGCACTCCGTCTATCTGCACGACACGCCGTTGCGCGGCCTGTTCGGCACGGCGCGGCGCGCCTACAGCCACGGTTGCGTGCGGCTCGACCAGCCGATGCGGCTGGCCGAACTGGTGATGGGCGCCGGCTGGAGCGCGCGCCTCCAGGCGATGGTCGGCTCGAACGAGCGGACCGTGATGCTGCCGCACCCAATCCCGATCCACATCGAATATTTCACCGAGTTCGTCGACGCGACGGGCGCGCTGCGGGAGCGCGAGGATATCTACGGAATCGCCGCCCGGGTCGCAGGCACAATCTCAAAATTGAGTCAAGATTGAAATCTGTGCGGTTGGCGACTATAGGGGCCAGTCGATTGTTTTGCGTGCGCGTGTGCCTTTTGCGACACAGAAGCGTTGCCGCGCGTGCGACTGCGATTTGACGGCGGGCTCTTTCGGGAGGGCTCGCGGGGGACCGAAAAGGGATTGTCTGATTGGGGTTCGCTAGGACGATCGTCGCCTCGGCGGGGCGCAGGAGGGCGCTCGCGCAGCTGATCGCTGCGCCGATGCTGCTCGGCTTTGGCCTAAGCCCGAGTTCGACCGAATCCGCCGTCGCCAACGGCGACACCCGCACGATTGTCCTTACCAGCGACCACACCAGGGAATCCGGCTCGTTCACCTACATGGTCGACGGCGCCTACGATCAGGCGACGCTCGACAAGCTCAACTGGTTCCTGCGCGACTGGCGGCTCAACGAACCGACCAAGATGGACCCCAAGCTGTTCGACATCGTTTGGGAGGTCTATCGCGAATCCGGCTCGCAGCAGCCGATCGACGTGCTGTCGGGTTATCGTTCGCCGCAGACCAACGCCATGCTGCGCCGGCGTTCGCGCCAGGTCGCCAAATATTCGCAGCACATGGAAGGCAAGGCGATGGACGCCCGCTTCCAGGACGTCGACACCGCCACCATCCGCGACATCGCCATGCGCATGCAGGTCGGCGGGGTCGGCTTCTACCCCGGCGCATGGGTGCACATCGACAGCGGCGACGTGCGTTACTGGCCGCGGATGAACCGCAACGCGCTGGCGCGGCTCTTCCCCGACGGCAAGACCGTCTTCATCCCCAGCGACGGCCAGCCGATGCCGGGCTACGACCAGGCGCGGGCCGAAGTCGAAGCCCGCGGCGGCGAGGTGCAGGTCGCGCATAACGGCGCCAACGCCGCCAGCGGCGGCGGGCTATTCTCGTGGCTGTTCGGCGCCAAACCCGGCGGCGCCGACGACGAGGAAGAGGCGAGCGGCGTCGACGCCACGCCGAACGGCCGCCTACCCGCGCCGGCGCAGGTCGCCAGCGCCGACGCGCCCCGCGCGGCTTCGGCGGGCGAAGCCGCGCCGCAACCGGCGGCGACGGCCGTCGCCGAGGCGACTGACAGCGCCGAGGCGGCCCCGGCCGATCCGAACGACGGCGATTTCCCGGCGCCGCTGCCGCCGCGCAAACCCGTTGAGCTGATCCTTGCCGACGCGCCGACGCCGCCGGCGCGGCCGACCGAACTTGCCTTCGCCCCGGCGGCCGACACCTCCGGCGATCGCGATCTCATCGCCGCCCTGCTGGTCCGTGGCGGCCTGCCGCGCGTCATCACCCGCGGCGTCGGCGCGCCGCGCGGAATTCTGGCGCTGACCGAGGTCGACGCGCCCGAGCCGCCGGAACGCCCGGCGATCCTCGACCGCGCCGCCGCGCTCGCCGCGCCGCTGCCGCCGCTGCCCCCGGCCCGCAACCCCGCTCGCGTCGCGGCGAAGCCGACCCCGAGCGAGACCTCGGCGGCGACGCCGGCCAAGCTCGCCGCCAACGCGCCCGCCCCCGCCCCGACCGCCCGCGGGCTGGCGCTGCTTTCGCCGGCGCCGTCCGCCAGTCCCTACGGCGCTCTCGTCACCGACGGCTTTGCCGCTGCAGCCTCAAGCTCGTTGACGGCGACCGCAGAGCTGCGCGGCGCCACGCCCTAGCGGCCAAAATCAAACGTCTGGTCCCCTGTCATAAGGCCGCAGCAGGCGGAAGGAAGACTATTTGCGTCAGTCGGTCGGAGGCGGACGTCAAGCGCGGCGTCCTCCGCCCCCAGTCGCGAGTTTGACGTTCATGCGCGTGAGCGCGCCGACAGGAAGGAAGAGGCCTAATGAGCGAATCGCATTCGGACGCCCTGGTGATTTTCGGCGTGACGGGCGATCTCGCCCACAAGGCGATCTTCCCGGCGCTCTACGCGCTGGTGAAGAGCGGCGCGTTGCAGGTCCCGATTGTCGGCGTCGCCTCGCCGAAGTGGACGCTGGAGCAATTGCGCGCCCGCATGGAGAACAGCGTCCAGCAATCATCGCCGGGCGGGATCGACGACAAGGACGCCATGCGCCGTCTCGACGAGCTGATCTGTTACGTGAGCGGGGACTACAACGACGTGGCCACATTCGCCTCGATCAAGAAGGCGCTTGGCGACGCCCAGCGCCCCGCCCATTACCTCGCAATTCCGCCGGCGCTGTTCGAGACGGTGCTCAATGGTCTCAAAGGGGCGAATCTGACCGAGAACGCGCGCGTGATCGTCGAGAAGCCGTTCGGACGCGACCTAGCGTCTTCTCGCGAGCTCAACGCCGTCGCGCGGGCGGCGTTCCCGGAAGACTCGATCTTCCGCATCGACCACTACCTCGGCAAAGAAGCGATCATGAACATCCTCTATCTTCGCTTCGCCAATTCATTTTTGGAGCCCATCTGGAACCGCAACTACGTGTCGAGCGTCCAGGTGACGCTGGCGGAGGATTTCGGCGTCAAGGGCCGCGGCGCCTTCTACGAGACCGCCGGTTGCCTGCGCGACGTGATCGAGAACCACCTCTTTCAGATCGTCGCGCTGCTGGCCATGGAGCCGCCCGCCGGCCAGAGCTACGGCTTCGTCCACGACGAGAAGGCCAAGGTCTTCCGAGCGATGCGACCGTTGAGGCCCGAGGACATGGTGCGCGGCCAATACGTCGGCTACCGCGACGAGCCGAACGTCGCCAAGGATTCCGACGTCGAAACCTACTGCGCGCTGAAGCTCTATATCGACTCGTGGCGCTGGGCGGGCGTGCCGTTTTACCTGCGCTCCGGCAAATGCCTGGCGCAGACGGGGACCGAGATTCTGGTGGAGCTGAAGGCGCCGCCGCAGCCGCTGTTCGAAGACTCTACACCCGCGTTCAGTCATTCAAACTATCTGCGGTTTCGCCTCTCGCCGCGTTCCGTCATCGCGCTCGCCGCCCGCATCAAGCGCACCGGCAAGGAGTTCGTCGGCGACTTGCGGGAACTTTCTCTGGCCGACGAGCATCCCGGCGAGGAATCGGCCTATACGCGCCTGCTGGGCAACGCCATGGCCGGCGACGGCGCGCTGTTCACCCGCGAGGACGCGATCGAGGCCGCTTGGGCGGCGGTCGATCCGGTTCTCAAGACTTACCCTCCGGTTCGCCTATACGAGCGCCAAAGTTGGGGGCCGACGGAAGCCGACGCGCTGATTGCGGCGGACGGCGGCTGGCACAATTTTGGCCCGGAGGGAGGGTCTGGCGCTTGAACCGCCGACGGGTTGTCAACACGCCAAAAGCCGGGCAGATGTTCCCCCTCGCCGACCCCGACCCGGCGAACGTCTGATAATTCCTCACGAAAGAGAGCCCCATTGACCCTGATAAAGCCCTTTCGCGCATTGAGGCCGGCGCCGGGACGCGCGGCGGACGTTCTTGCGCCGCCTTACGACGTGCTGTCGAGCGCAGAAGCGCGCGATCGCGCCAAGGGCAAGCCATGGAGCTTCCTGCACGTCTCCAAAGCCGAGATCGATCTTGATCCGGCGATCGATTCCCACGACCACGCCGTCTACGCCAAGGCCGGCGAGAACTTTCGCCGCATGATCGCCGCCGGCGTGCTCGTGCGCGACGACAAGCCCTGCTACTACGCCTACCGCCTGACCTGGCGCGGCCGCGTCGAGACCGGCTTCGCAGCGATCGCCTCGATCGCCGCTTACGCCGAGAACCGCATCCGCAAGCACGAGCTGACGACGCCGGTGAAGGAAGACGACCGCGTCCACCAGATCGAGGCGGTCAACGCGCAGACCGGCCTGGTCATGCTGGCCTATCCGACGGCGCCGATGATCGACGCCCTGCTGGCGCGCGCCGCCGCGGAGACGCCAGCGGTCGACGTCACCGCGGACGACGGCGTGCGCCACGAGCTGTGGGTGATCGACGACGCGGCGACGATCCAGGCGCTCACGCGCGCCGTCGACGCCCTGCCCGCGCTCTATATCGCCGACGGCCATCACCGCTCGGCCGCGGCTTTGCGTATCGCTGAAGCGCGCGAGCAGAAGGACGGCTATTTTCTCGCGGTGCTGCTGCCGCAGCAGCAGATGACGATCCTCGACTACAATCGCGTGTTGCGCGACTTGAACGGACTGACGCCCGAACAGGTGTTGAAGGAAATCGGAACCCGCTACACGATTGAGCCGAGCGATCAGCCGGTAAGTCCGGCGCGCGCGGACGAGGTCGGCATGGTTCTTTCCGGCCGCTGGCATCGACTGGCGCTCAAGCCCGAACTCGTCGCGGCGGCGGCGCAAAGCGCCGACCCGGTGGCGCGGCTGCCGGTCACGCTGCTCGCCAGGAACATCATCGAGCCGATCTTCGGCGTCACCGATCCGCGGCGCGACAAGCGCATCGACTTCGTCGGCGGCGGCCGGGGCTTAAGCGAGTTGGAGCAGCTCGTTTCCTCCGGCGCGATGGCCGTCGCGTTCGCGCTCTATCCGACGCAGATGACCGACCTGATGGCGGTCGCCGACGCCGGCGCGATCATGCCGCCGAAATCGACCTGGTTCGAACCCAAGCTCGCCGACGGCATGGTCAGCCACGTGCTCGATTGATGCGCGTGCCGTCTCGCGCTCGTCATTGCGAGGAGCGTAGCGACGAAGTAATCCAGACCTTTGCAGCCCAAAACCTGGATTGCTTCGCTTCGCTCGCAATGACGAAATAAAATATCGTTCTCGCGGCGCTTATGCGTCCGAGGTTTGCCTACCACCACAACGACAACGCTCTTTTGATTTGCCTCCCGCCATGCATGATCCCGAAAAGCTTGCCCTTGGACTTGATCCGAGGGTGGTGTCCGGTTTTCGGACAAGATCATGCGCAAGAAAGAGGGAAGCGGAGCGCCGAAAGGCGCATGCCGTCCACTGTCCGCGCCACACCGGTAAGCGTCACCGCCTGCCGATGCGCGGGGCGCGGAAGCGCGCCAAAAGTCGGGGCGCGCTCGCCTTCCGGCGCTCCACTGCGGCACTCGCCAAGGCTCTTACCCCTTGGCTCAGCTTCGGGCCGCGCTTCCTGGAATTACCGGGTGCAAACGGGAGGACCCTCCCCGGCGCCAGTGCAGCGAGCACCTCGCGGACCGGTCGTAGTGCCGGACGGTCGATGCC
>JBEKVR010000030.1:0-38137 GCA_049513815.1 Roseiarcus sp.
AGCCGACGTCCTGGGCGCCGCGAATGGATTCGCCGCGCAGGTGGAGGCGCCAAGTGGTGAAGGAATAGCCGAAGGTCGCCCGCACTGCGAGGCTGGTGGCGATGCTCGCCGCCAGCACGCCGCCCGCCACGCTCAGGTCGCCGGTGCTCTCCAGCACCAGGAAGGTCATTGTCAGCGGCCCGCCGACCACTGCGACGCTCAGCGTTCCCATGCCCGCCATGATGCACGCAGTCGGGTCGAGTCCAAGCGTCGGCAGCACGGCGGCGACGCCGAGCGCATAGAGCTTGCCGAGCAGCGCGCCGGCGAACAGCGAGGCGAAGAACAGGCCGCCGCGAAAGCCCGAAGCGAGCGAAATCAGGCTCGCGCTCAGCTTCAGCGCGAGCAGCGTCGCCAAGGTCGCAGCCGAAAGCTGGGCCGAAAAGTCGAGCCCAATCGCGCCGTGTCCGGCGCCGAGCATCTGCGGCGTATAGAGCGCCATCGCCGCCAGGATGAGGCCGCCGAGCGCCGGACGCGCCCAGCGCGGCGCGCGCGTCGCCGCGAAGCCGCGTTCCAGCAGCGCGGCGGCGCGCATCGCGCCGACGCCGATCGCCGCCGATATCAGACCAAGCGCCACCAGCACAAAGTGATCGCCGAGAGCCAGCGCCGCGACTGGCGGCGCGACGATCACATAGGGAGCACCGAGCAGCGCTTTGGTGGTCAAGGTCGCCGCCAGCGCGGCGGCGAATATCGGACCGGCGTTGGCGAGCGAATACGCGCCGATGATCAGTTCCGACGCATAGAAGGCGCCGGTCAACGGCGCGCCGAAGGCCGCCGCGATCGCGCCGCCGGCGCCGCAGCCGACCAGCAGACGCAAGTCCTGACGGCGCAGCCGCAACGCCAGGCCAAGGCGTGAAGCGATGGCGCCGCCGATCTGGGCGTAGCCCGATTCAAGACCGACCGAGGCGCCGCTGCCGTTGGAGATCACCGTTTGCACGCACACGATCAAGCTTTCGCCGATCGCCATGCGGCCGCCGCGCAAAGCGTTGGCCTCGATCGGATCGACCGCGCGCGGCAGGTTCCGGGCGCGTCGCCAATGGTCGATCAGCCCGACCGCGAGGCCGCCGAGCGGCAGCGCGGCGAAGGCCGCAACCGGCGAGACTCGCGCCGCCGCGCTCAGCCGCACGTCGAACGGAATGCCATAGATGACGACGTGCGCGACATCGACAAGCACGGTCATCGCCGCCACGCCGAGGCCAGCCAGGACGCCGACGACAACCGCGACGACAACGAGCGACAACTCGCTGGAGCGCACCATCGCCCGCAGGCGCGCGGAGGAAGCGAAAGCGGAAAGACGCGCGCCCACGGAAACCCGCGCCGGCGCGCTCATCGCCCAGCCCGCTCGAGACCGGTCGCGCGCCAATGCGCGACCGCCGCGCCGAGGAGCGCCAGCGCCAGCGCCTGATGGGCAAGCGCCAAGCCAATCGGCACGACGAACAACAACGTGGCGATTCCGAGTCCGGCTTGCAACAGCGCCAGCGCCGCAAGCGCGGCGGCGCGAAGCGCCAATTGCGAACCCGGCGCGCGCCGCCACGCCGCATACGCCTGGGCGAGCGCAAACAGGGCGACGACATAAGCGACGAAGCGATGGTCGAATTGCACCGTCGTCACGTCATCGACGATCGACGCTGGCCACGGCGTCAGGCCGAACAAGCCTTCCGGCAGCCACTTGCCGCTCATCAGCGGCCAGGTGTTGTAAACGAATCCGGCCCGCAGACCCGCGACCAGCGCGCCGAGCCCAAGCTGAACGAAGATCAGCGCCACGAGCGTGGCGGCGGAAGCGGCGAAGCCAGGGCCCGCCAGCGCGCGGCGTGGCGGCCCGAGGCCGACGGCGGCGTAGATCAGCGTTGCAAAGGTCGCGGCGGCGATCAGCAGATGCAGCGCCAGCCGGTCTTGGGCGACCTCGATGCGGTTGGCGAGGCCGGAACTCACCATCCACCAGCCGACGATCGGCTCCAGCGCCAGGAATCCGGTGGCGACGAGAACGTGTCGACCGAGCGCGCCCTTGAGGGCGCCGCCGCGCCAGAACCACAGCGCGGGCAGAATGAAGGCCAGGCCAATCAGGCGCGCGAGCAGACGATGGCCCCATTCCCAGGCGTAGATCGCCTTGAAGCCGTTGAGCGTCATGTCGGGGTTGAGCGCCGCGTATTGCGGGATTTGCTTGTAGCTGTCGAAAGCCGCCCGCCAACCGGCTTCCGTGAGCGGCGGAATGACGCCGGTCACCGGCTTCCATTCGGTGATCGACAAGCCGGATTCGGTCAGCCGCGTCGCGCCGCCGACGATGACCATGACGAAGATCAGCGCCGCAACGGCCAAGAGCCACAGCCGGACAGCTTGCGTCGAGCGCCCGGCCTGTCCCGCGGCGCGTTCGCCGGAGAGCGCGAGACCGGCCTGATCCAGCATCCGCGTTGTTCTCCCTCGCTTGCCTCGCCGGCGGCGCCAAGACATAAGCGGTTGCGCCGTGGGCGGCAATCGCCGCCCCGGCGAGCTTTTTGTCGCCGGGAGAGACGCCTTTTGAACGCACGCAGCCGCAAGCTGATCGGGGCCATCGCCCTGATCGCTTTCGTCATCGTCTACGCTTTGATCGCGGGGGCGCTGGCGCAATCGCGGCCGTTGCAGGAAGCAGCGACCCTTTGGCGTGTCATCGGCTACGCCGTCCTCGGCCTTGCCTGGACGCTACCCGCCGGCGCGCTGATCCGGTGGATGGAGCGGCCGGACCAACGCGACTGAAGGGCCATCCGCCCAGCGGCGCTCACAGCCCGCCGGCGACAGGCAGCAGCGCCCCGGTGATCGCGCCGGCCTCGGGCGAAGCGAGGAACAGGATCGCAGCGGCGAGGTCGCTCGGCGCGACCCAACGGCTGAAATCGGCGTCGGGCATGTCGGCTCGGTTGGCCGGCGTGTCGATGGTCGACGGCAGCACGGCGTTGACCGTCACGCCGCGCCCCTTGAGTTCTTCGGCGAGGCTCTCAGTGAAGCGGTGAACGCCCGCTTTGCTCGCGGCGTAGGGGCCCATCCCGGCGCCGGCCTTGATCGCCGCTAAGGCGCCGACGTTGACGATCCGCCCTGCCCCGCTCTCCAACAAATAGGGCAGCGCGGCCTGCGCGGCGTTGACCGCCGTGGTCAGATTGACGGCGAACATCTTTTGCCAGCTGCGCGGATCGCCGCCTTCGATCTTTTCCCACACAAACGCGCCAGCGACATTGACCAATGCGTCGATGCGGCCGAATCGCGCCTTGACCGCGGCCATCGCGGTGCGCGCCTGCTCAGGCGACGTCAGGTCGATGCCGCCGACGACGAGCGTCATCATCGCAAAACGCTTGGCGGCCTCGGTCGGCGGCGCCGCCGCCGTCCCGATCGCCGCTGTGGCGGCGCCGCGCGCCGCCGCGACTTCAACGACAACCTGGCCCAGCGCGCCAAAAGCGCCGGTAACGACCACCACCCTGCCCTGCATCGCGCGCTCTCCGACTGGCCTCACAACACACAAATCCTAGCGTGGCAAGCCGCTGCGACGCCAGCGCAGGCTTTGCCCGCCGTCGCGATTGGCCTATCACGTTCGCCGGCCGGCGGAGACCTTCCGCGTGGCGGAATCGAGGATAGAACGCGATGAGTCAGGTCGTCGAACGTCTCGCAGCTCTAGGGGTCACGCTGCCGAAGCCCGCCGCGCCGGTCGCCAACTACGTCGGCGCGCAGAAGAGCGGCGCGCTGCTGTTTGTCTCCGGCCAGTTGCCGGGCGGCGCCGACGGCAAGCTTTCCGCCGACCATATCGGCAAACTCGGGCCTGCTTCGTCGGTCGAGACAGGCGCGGCGGCGGCAAGGCAATGCGCGATCAACGTGCTCGCCCAGGCGCAGGCCGCGCTCGGCGATCTCGACCGCGTCGTGCGGGTCGTGCGGCTCGGCGGCTTCTTCGCTGTCGACGGACGCTACGACGCGCTGCCGCAGGCGATGAACGGCGCGTCCGACTTGATGGCGGCGGCCTTCGGCGACCGCGGCCGCCACGCCCGCACTACTGTCGGCGTCGCCTTCCTGCCGCTTGGGTCGATCGCCGAGGTTGAGGCGCTGTTCGAGATCGCGCCGTGAGCGCGCCGGCCTGGCTGACCGCCCGGCCGATCGCCCATCGCGGTCTCCACGACGCGGCCAAGGGCCTAGCTGAAAACTCGATCGGCGCCGCCGATGCGGCGATCGCCGGCGGCTTTGCGATCGAATGCGACGTCCAGCTCAGCCGCGACGGCGAAGCGATGGTGTTCCACGACGACAATCTGCGTCGCCTGACGCGTGCGCGCGGCGCGCTGGCCGGCAGGAGCGTCGCCGAGCTGCAGACCCTCGCGCTGCGCGACGGCTGCGAGCGCATTCCGACCCTGCCGCAGTTCCTCGCCCACATCGGCTCGCGCACGCCGCTGATCTGCGAGCTGAAGAGCGCCTTCGACGGCGACATGCGGCTCGCCGAACGGGTGGTGGAGATCGCGGCTCCATATGCCGGGCCGCTGGCGCTCAAGAGCTTCGACCCCGCGGTGATCGCGCACCTGCGCACGCGCCATGACGGCGTCGCGCCGCTCGGAATCGTCGCCGAGGCCGAATACAAGGGCTGGTGCTGGCGGGCGCTCAGCGCCGCGCAGAAACGAACCTGCGCCGCCTTCGCCCATTATCCTGAGACGCGGCCCGACTTCCTGTCATGGCGCGTCGACGACCTGCCGCATCCGACGCCGCTCCTGTTGCGGACCCTGGGCGGACTTCCGGTGATGACATGGACAGTCAGAACGCCGACGCAGCGGCGCGCCGCGGCGCGCTGGGCCGACCAAATCATCTTCGAGGGTGCCGCGACGGATTGATCGCGCCGCCATTGCATTGTCGCGCGTGACGGATACCGTGAGCGTCGGCGGGGGCCCAACTGGAGAAACCCGATGTCGAAGCTTGCGCGTTCCATCCTCTTTCTCTCAACGCTCGCCGCGGCGTCGGCGCTCGCGCCGGCTTTCGCCGAGACGATCAAGTACAAGGCCGAACTAAGCAGCGCCAGCGAGGTCCCGCCCAACGACACCGGGGCGAAGGGAACGATCGAAGCGACCTACGACAGCGCCGCCGGGACGCTGAGCTGGTCGGGCAGCTATTCCGGTCTCAGCGGCCCCGCTATGGCCGCGCACTTCCACGGGCCGGCGGCGGCCGGCGTCAATGCGCCGGTTCTCGTCCCGGTCGATGCGAAGGCGAGCCCGTTCGAAGGCTCGGCCAAGATCACGGCCGACCAAGCCAAGGACTTCGCCGACGGCAAGGTCTATTTCAACGTCCACACCGCCAAGAACAAAGGCGGCGAAATCCGCGGCCAGATGGCGAAGGAATAGCGCGCTTCAACGCCGCCGCGCCCAAAGCCACAACGCCCATTGCCGCCGCCACGGCGCGGCATGGGCGAAGGGCGCGGCGACGCCCCGCCAACGCTTGAGATCGAGCCGCGCCGTCGCCAGCGGCGCGAAGGCGGGCGCGAGCGCAGAGGGCAGCTCGGCGAGACGCGCTTCGGCTTCGTCGAAGCGCGCTTCGGCCGCGTCGGCGAGTTCGGCAAACGCCGCGCGCAGGCCTTCGCCGCCGCTTCCCGCGCGCGCTTCCGCCAACGAGACCCCGTGGCGTTCGATCAGCGCACGCGGCGCCAACATCGGCCGGCGACGTCCGAGCGCGAAGTCGAGCACGGCGCGGGCGAGCGCGAGCCCCGCTCCCGCGGCGTCGCTCGCCGCTCGCGCGTCCGTTTCGCGCCCCTCGGCGAGCACTTGCGCGCGCAGCGCGGTTAGCGCGCCGGCGGTGGCGATCCCATAGGCCTCTAGCGCCTCGAGGCTTTCGGTTGCGTCGTCGTAGACGTCGAACGTGAGCGCTTGCAGCAGGCTCTCGAAGATGGACGCCGGCAGCGCGAATTTCATCATCGTGTCGATCACCGCCGCAGCGATGGGCGCGCCCGCAGCCTCTGCGGGCCGCGCGCCCGCCAGCGCCTCGCGCCACCAAGCCAGACGCATCTCCCCCGCCAGCGGTTCGCGCACGCGCGCTGCGACGCCGCCGGTTTCATGAGCGAAGGCGGCGAGCGCGTGCAGGTGCGGACGCAACCGCTCCGGCGCGAACAGAGCCGCGAGCCACAGATCGCGCTCGTTCTCCCGCGCGATCTGGCCGCAGTGGACATAGGCTTCGGCGAGCGCGCCCAACGTCATGCGACGGCGATCAGCAGCGCGGCGACCCGCCGACCCTCTTCGACCAGCACGTTGTAGATATGCGCGGCCGGGCCCGTCGCCATCGTCTCGAACCGCAACCCCAATGCGCGCAGGCGCCCGATCAGCGTTTCGGACAGCCGCGCCGAGCTCGCGCCTGTGCCGAGGACCAATAGATCGACCGCCCCGGGCGTTGCTTCGAGCTCGGCGATGAGCGGCGCTAGGGTTTCGTCGCCAACGTCAGCGATCGAAGCGGCGGCGAGAGCGGAGATCCCGCGCGGCGTCGCGAGGATCGAGCCGACGTGGCTCATGCCGGCGAAGCGGAAGCCGCCGCCGCCATAGGCTTCGATGGCGTGGCGGCCAGGGACGAAGGGAAGCGGCGCCATGGCGTCGAAGCTTCTCCCGGCGCGCGCTTCCGCGCAAGCGCGCCCTCAGACCGTCCCTTTGACCGGCGCCGGATCGACGTCGGCGGCGTCGGCGTCCTTGTCGAACGTGTCGGCGCGCACGCCGAGATAGATCAGCATCGGCGAGCAGATGAAGATCGACGAGTACGTGGCGACAAAAATGCCCCAAATCATCGCCGCAGAGAACGAGCGAATGACGTGGCCGCCGAGGAAGAACAACGCCAGCAGCGCCAAGAACACCGTCGTCGCGGTCATGATCGTGCGCGGCAGCACCGCATTGACCGACATGTCGACGATTTCGGCGGTCGACAGGCGCTTGTACTTGCGCATCACTTCGCGGATGCGGTCGAGCACGACGACCGTCTCGTTGAGCGAATAGCCGACGATCGTCAGGATCGCCGCGATCGAGGTCTGGTTGAACTCGAGTTGGGTGACTGAGAAGAAACCGACCGTCAGCAGCAGATCGTGCATCGTGCCGATGATCGCGCCGACCGCGAACTGCCACTCGAAGCGGAACCACAAGTAGGCGAGCACCGCCAAAATCGCGATGACGACGCCGAGCGTGCCGCTCTGCACCAGTTCGCCGGAGACGCGCGGACCGACCGCCTCGACGCTGCGGAACTCGTACGTATCGCCAAAGGTCTGCCGCAGCTTGTTGATCGCCGTCTGCTGGCCCTGCTCGCCGCCCGGCTGGACGTTGAGCCTGACGGTCACGTCGCTCTCCGCGCCCGAGCGCTGCGCTTCGACCGGACCGAGGCCCAGTCCTTCGGCCGTGGTGCGCAGGCTGGCGAGATCGGCGACGCCAGCCTTGGCCCGCAACTCGACCTGAGTGCCGCCGGCGAAGTCGATGCCGAAGTTCATGCCGACGCTGAAGAACACCGTCACCGCGACGATCGACAGGAACGCCGACAGCGGGTAGCTCACGCGGCGCAGCCGCATGAAACCGAACTTGGTGTTTTCCGGCGCGAGGCGAAGCAGTTTCATCGCGATGACTCCCGCGCTCAGATCGGCAGCTTGGTGGCGCGGCTGCGGCGATACCACAGCGCGATCATCATGCGCGTCATCGTCACCGCAGTGATGATCGAAGTGAGGATGCCGAGGCCGAGCGACACCGCGAAGCCGCGCACTGCGCCCGACCCGAACAAGTAGAGGATGACCGCCGCGACAAACATCGTCACGTTGGAGTCGACGATGGTGGCGAAAGCGCGCCGAAAGCCGGCGTCGAGCGCAGACACGACCGAGCGGCCGAGATGCGCCTCCTCGCGGATGCGCTCGTAGATGAGCACGTTGGAATCAACCGCCATGCCGATGGTGAAGACGATGCCGGCGATGCCGGGCAAGGTCAGCGTCGCGCCGAGCAGCGCCATCGAGGCGAAGATGAGCAGGATATGCACGCCGAGCGCCAGATCGGCGAAGACGCCGAAGACGCCGTAGGTCGTCAGCATGTAGACGATGACCAGCGCGCCGCCGACCAAAGCGGCCCGCTTGCCGGCGTCGATCGAATCCTGGCCGAGGCCCGGGCCGACGGTGCGCTCTTCGACGACCGTCAGCTTTGCCGGCAGCGCGCCGGCGCGCAGCAGGACCGCCAGTTCGTCCGCCTTGTCGACAGTGAAATTACCGGTGATTTGGCCGCTGCCGCCGGTGATCGGGCCGAGGATGCGCGGCGCCGAGATCACCTTGCCGTCGAGCACGATCGCGAACAGCTTGCCGACGTTCTCCGAGGTCACCTGGCCGAACTTCTGTCCGCCGCGCAGGTTGAAGCGGAAGTTGACGTCGGGCTCGCCGGTGCGCGAGTCGAAACTCGGCTGAGCGTCGGTAAGGTCCTCGCCCGCCACCATCACCCGCTTCTGCACCGTGATCGTGCCGCCCTGCACTTGCGGCAGGACTTCGCTCTCGCTCGGCGGGTCGCCCGGATCGGCGACGAGGCGGAATTCCAGTTTGGCGGTTGCGCCGAGCAGATCCTTGACCTTGGTGGTGTCCTGCAGGCCCGGCACCTCGATCAGGATACGGTCAGCCCCCTGCTGCTGGACGTTGGTCTCCTTGGTGCCGGCGCCGTTAAGGCGGCGGTTGAGCACCTCGATCGATTGGCTGACGGCGTGGCGGACCTTGTCGGTCGTGGCCGCCTCGGTGAGCTGGAGCTGGATGGCGCCGTCGCCGTTGTCGGAAATGTCGAGCGTGTGGCCGGTCGCGCCGGTCAACGCGCCGCCGACGCGGGAGTCCAGCGCGCGTAAGAGGCCTAGAGCGCGGGCGCGTTCGGTCGGATCGGCGATCCGCACCACGACGCCGCGCGGCAGCTGTGAGATGCCGCCGCTGATCGAGATCTTGCCCTCGCGCATTTTGGCGCGCACGTCGTCGCGCAGCGAATCGACTTGAGTCTTGATCACCGAGGGACTGTCGACTTCCATCAGGATATGCGCGCCGCCCTGCAGATCGAGGCCAAGCACGATCGGCCGGAACGGGACGAAGCTCGGCAGCCGGCTTTCGATCGCCGTGACGGCGCTTTCCGGCAGGAAGCTCGGCACGATGAGCAGCGCCGCGCAGAACACCAGCGCCAGGATCGCGGCGACCTTCCAGGTAGCGAGACGGAACATCGGATCAGGTTTCCTCCGCGCCGCGGACGGCGCGTCTCAGGCGTTCACGCGTCCTTCTTGGCCGGCGCGTCTTTCGCCGGTTCGCTCTTGACCGGCTCGCCCTTCGCCCGCACGTCGGCGATGCCCGAGCGGGCGAGCCTCACCCGAACGTTCGGCGCGATCTCGATCTCGACTTCATTCTCATCGGTGGACTTGGTGACCTTGCCAATCAGACCGCCGCTGGTGACGACGGTGTCGCCGCGGCGGGCGCCCTGCACCAGCGCCTTCTGTTCCTTGGCGCGACGCTGCTGCGGCCGCAGGATCAAGAAGTACATGATGGCGAAGATCGCGATGAACGGCGCGAACTGCATCAGCATGTCGGTCGAACTCGCGGGGGCCGCCGCGCCAGCGGCTTGGGCGAAGGCTGACGTCGTGAACAAAGGCTGAGACTCCGGGGCGCGGCGCGAGGCGGCGCCTCAACGAGGGGTTGAAAAGGCGGGGCATATATAACCGCCGCGGCGGCGAAAGCAATGCGCTCCGCCTCGGCCCGCCAGACCGACCCCGTCGACCGGCTGCCCCTTGCCAGCGACGGCGGCGCGGGGGAAAAGCCGCCCATGCTGCATCTGAACGAGCTCACCTATCGGCTCGGCGAACGCCTGCTGATCGACGGAGCGACTGTGGCGCTGCCAACCGGCGCCCACGTCGGCCTGATCGGTCGCAACGGCGCCGGCAAAACGACGTTATTCCGGCTGATCTGCGGCGAACTCTCGCCCGAGGCCGGCACGATCGGCCTGCCCCGCCGCGCCCGCATCGGCCGGGTCGAGCAGGAGGCGCCGGGCGGCGCGCAGGCGCTGGTCGATTTCGTGCTCGACGCCGACGCCGAACGCCGCATCCTGCTCGAAGAGGCCGAACGCGCCGACGACCCGCTGCGCATCGCCGAAATCCAGACCCGGCTCGTCGACATTAACGCACATGCGGCGCCGGCGCGCGCTGCACGCATCCTCGCCGGCCTCGGCTTCGACGAGCCGGCGCAGGGGCGGCCGCTGTCCGAATTCTCCGGCGGCTGGCGCATGCGCGTCGCCCTCGCCGCGGTGCTGTTCTCCGCCCCGGACTTGCTGCTGCTGGACGAGCCGACCAATTACCTCGACCTCGAGGGAACGCTGTGGCTCGCCGACTATCTCAAGACCTGCCCGGCGACGACGCTCGTCATCAGCCACGACCGCGACCTGCTCGACGACGTCGTCGACCACATCGTGCTGCTCGAGCGCGGCAAACTCAGCCTGTGGAGCGGCGGCTATTCGAGCTTCGAGCGGCAGCGGCGCGAGAGCCAGACGCTTCAGGCCAAGGCGCTCAAGAAGCAGGAGGAGCGCCGCAAGCATCTGCAGAGCTTCGTCGACCGCTTCCGCGCTTCGGCGACCAAGGCGACCCAGGCCCAGTCGCGTTTGAAGATGCTGGCCAAGATGGAGCCGATCGCGGCGGCGATCGACGAAACCGTCGCGCCGTTCCGCTGGCCGCCGATCGCCAAGAAGCTCAGCCCGCCGATCATCGCGATGGAGAGGGTCAGCGTCGGCTACGACGACCGGGTCGTGTTGTCGAAGCTCAGCCTAACGCTCGCCGACGACGATCGCGTCGGGCTGCTCGGCGCCAACGGCAACGGCAAATCGACCTTCGCCAAGCTGCTGGCCGGAAGATTGGCGCCGATGGCGGGCAAACTCGTGCGCGCCAACAAGCTCGACGTCGGCTTTTTCGCCCAGCATCAGGTCGACGATCTCGACCTCGGCTCGACCCCCTATCGCGCGGTCGCGGAGCGCATGCGCGGCGCGGCGGAAGCCAAGATCCGCGGCCGCGCGGCGCAGATCGGCTTTGCCGGCGACCGCGCCGACACCCGCATCGCTGCCCTGTCTGGCGGCGAGAAGGCGCGGCTGCTGATGGGCCTGGCGGCCTTCGACGGCCCGCAATTGCTGATCCTCGACGAGCCGACCAACCATCTCGACATCGACAGCCGCGGCGAGCTGATCGAGGCGATCAACGAATACGAAGGCGCCTGCGTCATCGTCTCGCACGACAGGCGGTTGTTGGAGGCCTGCGTCGATCGGCTGTGGCTGGTCGCCGACGGCGCGGTCAAAGTCTTCGATGGCGACGTCGCCGACTACAGCCGCCTGGTGCTCGCCCAGCGCGCGCCTGACAGCAGTCGCCGCGACCCGCCGGCGAAGTCCGCGCCCGCCCGCGAGGCGGCGCGTGCGCGCCGCGATCTCGCGCCATTGCGCAAGGAGATCGCCGCAGTGGAGGAAAAGATGCGCCGATTCGAGGACCTGCTGCGGCGGGTCGACGAGGCGCTCGCAGCGGCTGGCGCCGGGGGCGAAGCGGCCAAAATCGCCGACCTCGCGTCAAAACGCGGCGAACTTGAACGCGCGCTGACCGCCGCCGAGGAAATTTGGCTCGATTTGGCCTCGCAGGTCGAGGCGGCGGGCTGACAGGCCTTCGCTCGGCGCGCCTGAATTTCGCCGATCGGCTGGTCCCTTCAATGGGTTACCTGGCCGCGTCACAATGTCCCAGGTTGGCCCGGTCCGACATGATCCGCCGATTCGCGATTTACAATCGTCCCACGCTCTCTATTAGTTTGATTTAAGGTCGGCGCGAACGCCGACTTTCGCGGATGGAGGCGTAGCTATGACTCGTGGAAGCGTATTGGGCGCGGCGTTGACGTGCTCTCTCCTCGTTCTCGCCGGCGCGGCGAGCGCCAAGGACTGGAAGACGGTCGTCATCGGCATGGAGGGCGCCTACGAGCCCTACAATCTGACGGACCCGAGCGGCAAGATCATCGGCTTCGAACCCGACGTCGCGATGGACGTCTGCGCCCGCATGAAAGTCGAGTGCAAGATCATCGCCCAGGATTGGGACGGCATGATCCCTGGCCTGCAGGCCGGCAAGTTCGACGTCATCATGGACGGCATGTCGATCACCGACGAGCGCAAGAAGCAGATCGACTTCTCGGTCCCCTACGCCGACGTCCCGGCGGCCCTCGCCACCGCCAAGGCGAGCCCGCTCGCCAAGCTCGCCGGCGCCGGCAAGCTGGTCAACTTCGACAAGGACAAGGCGGGTGGCGCGGCAACGCTCAAGGCGCTGAAGGAAGCGTTGAAGGGCAAGACGATCGGTGTGCAGGTGTCGACGACTCACGCGACCTTCGCCGGCAACAACTTTAAGGACGTCGCGACGATCAAGGAATACAAGACCACCGACGAGCGCGATCTCGACCTGAAGTCGGGCCGCATCGACGCGGTGCTCGACGACGAGACGGAAGTTGCCGCGATGCTCGGCAAGGACGACGCGAAGGACTTCACCGAGTTCGGTCCGCACCTGACCGGCGGCGACTTCGGCATCGGCGTCGGCATGGGCCTCCGCAAGGCCGACGCGGACCTCACCGCGAAGTTTGACAAAGCGATCAAGGCGGCCTTTGCCGACGGTTCGATCAAGAAGTACTCTTTGAAGTGGTTCAAGATCGACACGACGCCTTGATTGATTAGGAAGAACGCAGCCCGTGGCCTGGACGACGGCGCTCGGTTTTGGCGAACGTGGCTGGGGCCCCGCGCTGCTGGAAGGCGCCGTGCTGACGTTGCTCGTCTCGATCGCGGGTCTCGCGATCGGGGCGGTGCTCGGTTCGCTCGTCGCCTGGTCTAAGCTCTCCGGCGTCCGCATCGCCGCCGCGATCGGCGAAAGCTATGCGGCGATCTTTCGCGGACTGCCGGAGCTGCTTGTCGTCTACTTCGTCTACTTTGGCAGTTCGGCGGCCCTGACCGGCCTCGACCATCTTTTCGGCGGCCAAGGGTTTCTCGGCGTGCCCGGCTTCGCGGCGGGCGGTCTCGCCGTCGGCGTCATTTCCGGGTCCTACCAGGCCGAAGTCTTCCGCGGCGCGTTTCTCGCCATCGCCAAGGGCGAGCTGGAGGCGGCGCGGGCCGTCGGCATGGGCCGCTGGCTGTCCTTTCATCGCATTATCGCGCCGCAGGTGCTGCGCTTCGCCCTCCCCGGCCTCGGCAACCTATGGCAGGTGGCGCTGAAGGATTCTTCGCTGATCTCAGTCACCGGCCTTTCCGAGCTGATGCGCACGAGCCAGATCGGGGCCGGCTCGACCCACCAGCCCTTTACTTTCTACATCGCCGGCGGCGCACTCTACCTCGCCCTCACGTCGGTCTCCGATCGTGTGTTTGAATTCGCCGAAGCGCGCGCGACGCGCGGCATGCGACGCGAAGCGCGCAGATGATGGATACGGCCTTCATCTGGGACACCTTCTTGCGGCTGATCGTCGCGCTGCGCGTGACGCTGTCGGTCTGGGGGTTGTCGGTGTTCTTCGGCGCCTTCATCGCCGCCGGTGTCACCTGGATGCGCGGCAGCGGCGTCAAGCCGGTCGAATGGATCGCGCGGGCCTACATCTTTGTCTTCCGCGGCGCGCCGTTATTGGTGCAGCTGTTCGTCGTCTACTATGGCCTCTCGTCGTTCCCGGTGGTGCGGGCGAGCATCTTCTGGCCGTTCCTGCGCGACGCCTTCAACTGCGCGACCCTGTCCTGCGCGCTCTGCACGGCCGCCTATCAGAGTGAGATCTTCCGCGGCGCGCTCGCCGGCGTGCCGCACGGTCAGGTCGAGGCGGCGCGCGCCTGCGGCATGTCGGGCGCCCTCTTGTTCCGCCGAGTGATCTTTCCGATCGCCTTGCGTCAGGCGCTGCCCGCCTATTCCACCGAAGTGATCTCAATGGTCAAAGCGACGGCGCTCGTCTCGCTGGTGACATTGTGGGACGTGATGAGCGTCGCGCTCAAGATCCGCAACGACACGCTCGTCACCTACACGCCGCTGCTGATCGCTGGAGCGATCTATTTTGTCGTCAATTACCTGATCGCCCGCGCCTTCATATTCATCGAACGATGGCTCTCCCCGCATCTGCGGGCGCGGTCCGCCTGAGGGAAACGGAATGCCTGAAAGCGAAAGCGACAGCTACGCGTTGACTGTCTCGGGCTTGCACAAGCGCTTCGGCTCGCTCGAAGTGCTCAAGGGCGTGTCGCTGGTGGCGCGCGAGGGCGACGTGATCTCCATCCTCGGCTCCTCGGGCTCCGGCAAGAGCACGCTGCTGCGCTGCATCAACCTGCTCGAAACGCCCGACGAAGGGGTCGTGACCGTGGCGGGCGAGACGATCCTGATGCGCAAGACGCGCGACGGCCGCTCCTTGCCCGCCGACCGGCGCCAGGTCGACCGCATCCGCTCCGAGCTCGGCATGGTGTTTCAGAACTTCAATCTATGGTCGCACATGACGATCCTCGAGAATTTGATCGAGGCGCCGATCCATGTGCAGAAGCGGCCACGCGCCGAATGCCTCGAGGAAGCGCGCGCGCTGCTCGACAAGGTCGGCATCGGCGACAAGGCGAACTTCTATCCCACCCACCTCTCTGGCGGACAGCAGCAGCGCGCCGCAATCGCGCGCGCGCTGGCGATGCGGCCGAAGGTGATGCTGTTCGACGAGCCGACGTCGGCGCTCGATCCCGAACTCGTCGGCGAGGTCCTCAGAGTCATGCGCTCGCTCGCCGACGAAGGGCGCACCATGCTCATCGTCACCCACGAAATGGGCTTCGCCCGCGACGTTTCCGATCGCATCATCTTCCTGCACCAGGGCCTGGTCGAAGACGAAGGGCCGCCGGCGGAGCTGTTCGCCAACTCCAAGTCGGAACGCTTCCGCCAGTTCATCGCCACCGAACGAACGTAGCGGACATCGGCCGTCGCAGCGCGCGAAACGGCGACGGCGGCGCGAGGTCGTCGCGCCGCCGCCTTTGTCGCCATTCGAAACGCCGGCCGCGGGTCAGACCCGCTCACCACCGGCAGCGGCGGTAGCCCCAGCGATCCACCCAACAGCGCTGGCCCATCCAAGGGCCGGGCCCCGGGCCCGGGCCCATCATCGGGCCAGGGCCAGGGCCGCACATCCTGACGCCCCAGGCGTTAATCCAGCAGTTCGGATGCCAACGGCCCCAGCGATCCCACCACACACGGTCGACGCTCGCTGCGGCGAAAGGTTGGTCAAGCCCCTGGCCGGAGAGGGTAAACGCCGACGACGGCGTCGCCGATATCACTGCAAAAGCGAGGCCGGCGAGCGCCGCCGCCGTCGCGCCGGAGAGTATGCGAATTGTCATGTCGTCCTCCGAAAATCCTCCGCACGGGCGTCATTGGAGCGTCAAACGGCTTAACTGAAGGTGAACGGACCTCCGCTCGTTGCGGCGGCGCGCTCATCTTGTCAGCGGTTACGCGGCATCATCCGCCGTGCTTACCGCGCGCGCGCCCACCCCCCGTCCTCACCCTCGCGCCAGTAGCTTGGAGCGGCGCCAGCGGCCCTGACCGCGGTCCACTCGCGCCGCGCCTCGGCGACCGCTTCCTCGTCGCGCCCATCGAACAGCAGCGCGACACGCTCGTAGTCGGCTTTGACGAAAGCGGCGGCGGGAACGCCGGAGAGCAGCACGCGCAGCCGCGCGCCGTTGGGATTGTCGTCGCCGGCGGTCAGATAGACCGGCTGCCCCTGCGCCTCGCCGTCACGCGCCGAGCCGTGCGGCAGAAAGCTTTCGTCGGAATAGGTCCACAGCCGTTCGTTGAGCGCCTCGACCCGTTCCTCCGACGCCGCCTGAACGACGACGCGCCAGCCGGCGGCCAGCGCCTCCTCGACAATATCGGGCAACGCCTGATCGATTCGCCGCCGTTCGAGGTGAAGAAAGCGGAATTCGCTCACTCGCGCTTCCCTATTCTTGTTCTGCGCCGATCAGAATGAACGCGGTGTCGGTGTCAGTGACGATCAAGCCAAGGCTGACGGCGCCCGGCTCATGCTCCTCGGTCTTGCCTGAGATATAGATGTCGCCGCGTTCGCGCGACGCTTTGAGGTATTCGCGCGCCTCGGCGGCCATCGCGCGCACCGTGGTCCGCGCCTTGCCCGCCTCCCAGCCGAGCGCCGAGCGCAGCGCCGCCGCCTGGAACGCCTCGAACTGGCTGTCCGAGCGGCTGCTCGCCGGCTCGGACATGCGCGCCTCGAATCGCAACAGTCGGCCGCCGCGACAGCTCATGTCGCCGTCGATCTCGGACTTGGTCGTGATGTCGAAGACATCGACGTCCGAGCGCGCCCGCGACACCACCAGCGCGTGGGTGAAATCGACGCCGAGGTCGCTGGCGGCGACGCGCAGCTTGTCGATGAAGGCGTCGCAATTGATGTCCGCCGCGCCGGCCGGCGTCGAGAGGAGAGCAAGCCCGACCGCGACCAACGCGCCTGTCAATCTCGCCCGCATCGTTCCGCCTCCGGTCGCCATGCCCCTCAGCTCTCGTAATACTCCGCGACGAGTCGATCCAGCAGCCTGACGCCCCAGCCCGAACCCCACGAATGATTGATGTCGCTCGCCGGCGAACTCATTCCGGTGCCAGCGATGTCGAGGTGCGCCCAGGGCGTATCGCCGACGAAGCGCTTGAGGAACTGCGCGGCGGTGATCGAACCGGCGTTCCGGCCGCCGGTGTTTTTCATATCGGCGAATTTGGAATCGATCAGCTTGTCGTAGGCCGACCCGAGCGGCATGCGCCAGACCGCCTCGCCGGTTTCGGCGCCGGCGGCGTGGAGACGCGCGGCAAGCTCGTCGTCGTTGGAGAACAACCCAGCGTGCTCCTGACCAAGCGCAACAAGGATCGCACCGGTGAGCGTCGCGAGATCGATTATGAAGCGCGGCTTGAACTTCTCGCGCGCGTAGGTCAGCGCGTCGGCGAGCACCAGACGCCCCTCCGCGTCGGTGTTGATGATCTCAATCGTCTGGCCAGACATCGAGGTCAAAATGTCGCCCGGTCGGATGGCGCCGCCGCCGGGCATGTTCTCGACCAGGCTAATCACGCCGACCGCGTCGACTTTGGCCTTGCGCGCGGCAAGCGCCCGCATCAGCCCGACGACGCACGCCGCGCCGGCCATGTCGCCTTTCATGTCCTCCATGCCGGCGGCGGGCTTGATCGAGATGCCTCCCGAATCGAAGCAGACCCCCTTGCCGACGAAGGCGATCGGCTTGGCCTTGCGCGCGTGGGCCCCGCGCCAGCGCATGACGACGATACGGCTGCCGCGCTCCGAGCCCTGGCCGACGCCGAGCAGCGCATTCATGCCGAGCTTGCCCATCGCCTTCTCGTCGAGAACCTCGACTTCGACGCCATGCGACTTCAGTCCCGCCGCGCGCTCGGCGAAGGATTCGGGAAAGAGGACGTTGGGCGGCTCGTTGACCAAGGTGCGGGCGAACTCGACGCCCTCGGCGACCGCCGTCCGCGCGACGGCGGCGGCGCGCGCGGCGGCCGCAGAGTCGGACTCGATCGTCACCGCTGGCGCGGCCTCGTCGGCCTCGTCGCCGTTGTCCTTCTTGGTCTTGTAGCGGTCGAAGCGGTAAGCGCGCAGCCGCAGGCCCAGCGCGAACTCGGCGGCCTGCGCGGCTTGCCACTCGCCGTCAGGCGCCACGAACGCGACGGCGACCTTTTTCGCCGCGCCAAGCTTGCCGAAGACATACCCGCCCAGATTGGCGAAATTGATCGGCTTGCCGTCCTTGCCTGGCGCGACGCCGACGACCAAGAGCCGCACGCCGTCCAATCCCGGCGCTTCGACGAGATCCATCGCCGTCGAGGCCTTGCCGCGGAAGTGGACCGCCTTGGCCGCCGATTCGAGGCGCGCGTCCGCAGCGCCGATCAGTCCCGCAACCCTCGGCGAAGGCTTGAGATCCGCGCCGACGAAGATGACGTAGGTTCCGCCCTTGGGGGCGGCGAGCGCGCCAAAAGCGATCTTGACGAATTCGGACATGCTGCTCCTCGCGTTCAGCGGCTGGCGCGGAGAACTCATCGTGGGGTTTCGCGCCGCCGTCAACAATGCCGCGCCGGCCGCCCGCCCTGGCCGCCCTCGCGCCTTGCCAGACCGAGCCCGCCGCGCTAGCGCTGCCGAGCGAACGGCCGAGCGGCGACTTTTGCCAGTCGGTCAACGGAATTCAATGGTCGGATGCTGCGAGTCGAACGATACGTTTTCCGCACCGCCGCTTACGCGTTTCTGGCGGGCCTGACGGCGCTGACTGGCATCGTCTGGGTCACTCAGGCGCTGCGGCAGGTCGACCTGCTCACCAACAAGGGGCAGTCGCTCCTCGTCTTTCTCAGCATCACCGGACTGACGACGCCGTCGCTGGTGGCGATCATTGCGCCGGTGGCGCTGTTCGTCGGCGTGCTCTACTGCCTGAACAAACTCAATGGCGATAGCGAACTGGTGGTGATGAGCGCGGCGGGGATTTCGCCCGCGCGCCTGCTGCGGCCGTTCCTCATCCTCTTCACAATTGTGTTTATGCTGGTGGCGGCGCTCTACGTCGTAGTCATGCCGTGGAGCTTCAACACGATCGAGACGCTGTCGGCGTTTATTCGCGCCGATTTCATCGCCAATTTCGCCCGACCGGGCGCCTTCAACGAACTGACTTCGGGCTTCGTCTTCCACTTCCGCGACCGCGGCCCAGACGGCTCGCTGCGCGGCGTGTTTATGCAAGACCGCCGCGATCCCGCCCACATCACCACCTACATCGCCGAAGTCGGCAAGACGGTCACGCGGGACGGCGAAACCTATCTCGTGCTGTCGAAAGGAACCTACCAGCGCCCAGAGGGTTCGGGCGATTCGGCGATTGTCACCTTCGACGACTACGCGATCGACCTGTCGCAATTCATGCGCAAGGGCGACAGCGTCAAGCGACCGCGCGAACGCTCGACCGCGGAGTTGCTGACGTTCAAGCCGAACGACGACCAGGCGCGACGGATGGCGGCGCGGTTCCGTAGCGAGCTGACCGATCGTTTCGCCAGCCCGCTTTACGCCTTCGCCGCCGGACTGATCGGCTTCGCCGCGCTCGGCGAAGCGCGCACGACGCGCCAGGGCCGCGGCGTCGCGATCGCCGTCGCCGTGCTGATCTTCACCGCCCTGCGGATGGTCGGCGTCGCCGTAACTTCGCTCGCCGTCAGCAACCTGCCCGCGACGATTCTGGCTTGGGCGCTGCCAATCGGCGCCAGCGTCCTCTGCCTTGACTCGATCTACGGCGGACCCGTGAAGCGTGCGCTCAGCGGCGCCCGCCGACGGATCGCGGCGAGGGGAACATGATCGCCGGCACGCTCGGGCGCTATTTCGCCCGGCGCTTCTTCACGACGATCGCCTCCGTCTTCGCCGGCGTCTTTGCGTTGATTTACGCGATCGACGTGGTTGAAATGCTGCGCCGTTCGGGCGAAACGCCCGGCGCGGTCGCGCCGCTGATGGCCTGGCTGTCGCTGTTGCACACCCCGATCGTCGCCGAGCAGGCCCTGCCCTTCGCCGTGTTGTTTGGAGCGATGATCGCGTTCCTCAACCTGTCGCGCAAACTCGAGTTGGTGGTGGCGCGGTCCGCCGGCGTGTCGGTATGGCAGTTCATCGCGCCGCCCGTCTTCGTTGCAGCGGCGATCGGCGTCTGCGTCGCTTCGCTTTACAATCCGCTGTCGACGACGATGAAGCGCCAGGCCGACCGAATTGAGGCCAAGTTGTTTGGCGCCGCAGCGGACCCGACGGCCGGGGTCTGGATCCGCCAGAAGAGCGTCGACGGCGAATCAATCCTGCACGCCGACGGACGCGACGACGCCGCGGGGACCGTCGTCCACGTCCAGGTCTTCAGTTTCGGACCTGACGGCGCCTTCGTCGAGCGCATCGACGCCGAAACCGCGACGCTTGAGGACGGCTACTGGCGCCTGGCCGACGCCAAGGTCGTCACGCCCGGCTTCGATACGCTGTCAACAGGGGTCTATCTGCTCGCCACGACGCTCAACCGGTCCGACGTCTCACAGGCCTTCGTCGCGCCCGAAACCGTGTCGTTCTGGGAGCTGCCGGAACTGGCCCAGCAGATGCGCCGCGCGGGTCTCGACCCGGCGGGGTATGACCTTAGATATCAAGAGCTTCTTGCCTTGCCCCTGATGCTGGCGGCGATGGTTCTCGTCGCTGCTTGCTTTTCATTAAGATTTTTCCGAATGGGCGGCGTGCAAAAGATGGTTTCCGGTGGCGTCGCGGCCGGCTTCGTGCTTTATGTTGCGACGAAATTGGTCAACGATTTGGGCGCGGCGGGCTTCTTCAGCGCGACCGTCGCCGGATGGTCGCCGGCCGTTGTTGGCTGCATGTTTGGGGTCTACGTGCTTTTGCACCAGGAGGACGGTTGATGGGCCGCTCCGTCAGCTCGCCCGACGCTGGCGGACGCCGCTGCGGCGGCGCGCTGGTGCGTCTGGCGCTGGGGTTCGCCCTCATCCTCGTCGCCGGGTCGGCGCTAGCCCAGTCGGCGGCGACTCAGGGGGCGGCGGCGCGCAACCCCGACAAGCTCGTGGTCGAGGCCAACGAGCTTGTTTACGACAAGGACCACAACACGGTCTCTGCCGTCGGCGGCGTCGAGCTCTATTACAAGCACCGGGTCCTGCAGGCGGACCGGGTCGTCTACAATCGCACGACCAAGCGCCTTTACGCCGAGGGTCGCGCCAAGCTGACCGACGAGAAGGGCAACGTCACCTACGCCAAGCGGTTCGATCTCACCGATGATTTCGCCGCCGGCTTCGCTGAGGGAGTCGAGTCGGTCAGCACGGACCGCACCCGCTTCACCTCGCCGCGCGTCGAGCGCTCGGCGGGCGCGGTGACGGTGTTCAACAGCGGCGTCTACACCGCCTGCGAGCCCTGTAAGGCCCATCCGGAGCGGCCGCCGCTGTGGCAGGTCCGCGCGGCGAAAATCATCGAGAACCAGCAAACCCACGTCGTCTACTACGAGGATGCATGGCTCGAGGTCGCCGGCGTGCCGGTCGCCTACATCCCCTATTTCTCCGCTCCCGATCCGACGGTGACCCGCCAGAGCGGGCTGCTCGCGCCGACCTTCACCCACGGCAGCTATGTCGGCACGGGGATCGGCGTGCCGTACTTCCTCGATCTCGCGCCGAACTACGACCTGACCATCACGCCGACCTATTTCACGTCGCAGGGGCCATTCCTCGACGCGGAATGGCGCCAGCGGCTCGACCACGGCCAGTACGACCTGCGCGTCAACGGACTCTTCCAGGAGAACCCTGGGCTGTTCCCCGCCTACCCTTGGGATTCGGGCGATCGTCGCTGGCGCGGTTCGGTGGAGTCGACCGGCGAGTTCTACCTCAACGACAAATGGCGGTGGGGTTGGGACATCACCGCGATGTCCGACCCGTTCTATCTCAACGACTACAAGATCAAGACTGTCGACGTGTCGCAGTACTACCTGCAAGACGTCGTCTCGTCGGTCTATCTGCGCGGCCAGGCCGACCGCGGCTTCTTCGATCTCAGCAGCTATCGGTTCGAAAGCACGTCCGCCGCCGCCGACCAGCACCAGCAGCCGTTCGCCGCGCCGGTGCTCGACTACAACAAGACGATTGCACTCTCGCCCGAGGCGACGGGAGGTATCGGCGGCGAGATCAAGATCGACCTCAACGCGGTCAACATCGCGCGGGAAGAGGCGGCCTACCAGTCGCAGAACGCCCTAACGCTCGACCAAGCTTACCACCTCTACAATGTGTGCGCGACCGGAGGGACTATCGTCAACGGAGTCCGTACGGGCACATACAGTTCGTCGTCGCCGAGCGACTACGCGCCGGGCAAGTGCTTGCTGCGCGGTATCGCGGGTGACTACGCGCGCGTGTCGGAGCAAGTGTCGTGGCAGCGCAAGTTCATTGATCCGCTCGGCGAAACTTGGACTCCGTTCGTTTTCGCCCGGCTCGACGGCGAAACGGCGGCGCTCAACACCGCCGGGACCTACAGCTACGGCGCGAGCAACGTCTACAACTCGGGCCAGCCCAGCTATTTCGGCGGCAACGAGAGCGGTTCGGCGGGACGCGCCATGCCGGGCGTCGGCCTCGAATATCGTTATCCGCTGATTTCGACCTCCGCCTTCGGCCAACAGATTTTTGAGCCGATCGCCCAACTCATCGTCCGGCCGAACGAGGTGATCCCCAAACTGCAACCGAACGAGGACGCGCAGAGCCTGGTGTTCGACGAAACCAACCTGTTCGCCTGGGACAAGTACTCCGGCTACGACCGCGTCGAGGGCGGCACGCGGCTCAATTATGGCGCACAGTACACCGCCAATTTCGCCAACGGCGGCCACGCCAACATCGTCGGCGGCGAGTCGATCCAGCTCGCCGGCCAGAATTCCTACGCGATCCCCGACTCCGCCAATACCGGTCTCGAGTCCGGGCTCGACAAGCGCTTCTCCAATTACGTCATCGGCGAAACGATCGCGCCGTTCTCGTCGAACTTCTCGCTGACCAGCAAGCAGCAGTTCGACGATTCGACCCTTGCGCTCACCCGCCTCGACGTGATCGCTAACGCCTCCTACGGCGGCTTCACCACCAGCATCGACTACGGCCGCTACGCCGCGCAGCCCGAGCTCGGCTACATCTTCGCGCGCGAAGGCCTGCTGACCAACGCCTCCTACAAGCTCGACAGTTCGTGGACGGTCGACGGTTCGGTGCTGTTCGACATGTCGCGCCACTATTACGACCAGCCGGGTCAGACGACGCCGCGCCTCTATGCTCCAAGTTACGCGTTCGGGCTGACCTACGGCGATACCTGCACGACGCTGAAGGTGCGCTATTCGTCGACCAACACCGATCCCATCGATCTTCCAGGCGGGACCAACGGGCCGGCGATCCACGATCAGACCTTGCTGGTTCAACTCACGTTGCGCACGCTCGGAGAAGTCGGCGGCGCAATCGGATTGCACGGCTCCGGCAACTCTGCCAACACCCAGCCGTAAGTCGCCGATCTCCCTACGGAGTCGTGATGGTTGCCAGTGCACAACGCGCGCCGCTCGTCATGACAATGGGCGACCCTGCCGGGATCGGCCCCGAGCTTGCGTTGCGCGCCTGGCTCGCTCGTGACGCCGCCTCCGCGCCTTTCTTTGTTCTCGCCGACCCGGCCGCGCTCGCTGACCTAGCGCGCAAACTCGGCCTCGCCGCGCCAATCGCCGAAGTCGCGCCCGAGGAAGCCGTCGCCGCATTTGCGCGCGCGCTGCCGGTCGTCCCGCTCGCCGCGCGCGCCGACACAAAGCCGGGCGCGCCGAACCCCAGTTTCGCCGCCGCGACGATCGAGTCGATCGAACGCGCCGTCGCTTCGGTAAAGTCCGGCGCAGCGCGCGCCGTCGTCACCAATCCGATCGCCAAGGCGACGCTCTACGCCGCCGGCTTCAAGTTTCCCGGCCACACCGAATTCCTCGGCGCGCTTGCTGAGCGCGGTTGGGGGGCGAAGGCGCAAGCGGTGATGATGATCTGGTCGTCGGCGCTCGCCGTCGTGCCGATCACCATCCACGTCGCGCTGAAGGACGCGCCGCGGCTGCTGACGCGAGAGCTCATCGTCTCGACCGCGCGGATCGTCGCCGCCGATATGGCGCAGCGCTTCGGCGTCGCACGGCCGCGCCTCGCCTTCGCCGGACTCAATCCGCACGCTGGCGAAGGCGGCGCGATGGGCCGGGAAGAGATCGAGACGATCGCGCCGGCGATCGAGACGCTGCGCGCCGAAGGCCTCCACGTGGTCGGCCCGTTGCCCGCCGACACGATGTTCCACGCCGCGGCGCGCGCGCGCTACGACGTCGCCCTGACTATGTATCACGACCAGGGCCTCATCCCGGCCAAGACGCTCGCCTTCGACAGCGGCGTCAACGTCACGCTCGGCCTGCCCTTCGTGCGCACCTCTCCCGATCACGGCACGGCGTTCGACATCGCCGGCAAGGGCGTCGCCAGTCCGACGAGCCTCATCGCTGCGTTGAAGCTCGCGGCGCGTCTGGCGCCGTGAGCCTCGCCGCCGACGGCTTGCCGCCGCTGCGCGAGGTCGTCGCCGCGCACGGCCTCGCGGCGAAGAGGTCGCTCGGCCAGAACTTCCTCTTCGATCTCAACCTGACCGGCCGCATCGCCCGCGCCGCGGGACCGCTCGACGGCGTCGCCGTGATCGAAATCGGCCCCGGCCCCGGAGGCCTGACGCGGGCGCTGCTCGCGCATGGCGCACGCAAGGTGATCGCGGTCGAGCGCGACGAACGCTGCCTCGCCGCGCTGGCCGAAATCGCCGCGCGCTGGCCGGGGCGGCTGCAAGCGATCGCCGGCGACGCGCTGACGATTACGCCGGAGGCGCTCGTCGCCGCCGCGGAAGGCGCGCCGATCCGCATCTGCGCCAACCTGCCCTACAACATCGCGACCGTTCTGCTGACGCGCTGGCTCGAGGCCGATCCTTGGCCGCCGTTCTACCGGCGTCTGACTCTGATGTTCCAGCGAGAGGTCGCGCTGAGGATCGTGGCGACGCCGGCCGAGCGCGCCGACTACGGCCGCCTCGCCGTGCTGGCAGGCTGGCGGACGCAGGCGCGGCTTCTCTTCGACGTGCCGCCCGCCGCCTTCACGCCGCCGCCGAAAGTGACGTCGAGCGTCGTCGAGCTGATCCCGCGCGAGAAGCCCGAGCCGTGCGACAGACGACTGTTATCCGCGGCGACCGCCGCCGCCTTCGGCCAGCGCCGCAAGATGCTGCGCCAGTCGCTGAAAGCTTTCGCCGCCGCGCAAGGCGTCGAGCTCACGGCGCTGCTCGACGCCGCCCGTCTCGATCCGACCCGCCGCGCCGAGGAGATCGACGTGGCCGGCTTCTGCGCGCTGGCGCGAGCGACGGAAGCGATGTCGGAGCGCTGACCGTCGTTGCGCAGTCGCGCTGGAGAGACGGCGCCGCTCTTCCGCCAAATGTTAGATTTCAAGGATTTGGAAGAAGGGTTTCTTCCGCCTCGCCGGGGCGCGGCGACGAGCGCCAGCGCGCCCGCATAGATCCATTCCGGGTTTCTCGGCGTCGGCGGCGGCCCCGCAATTGTCGCCGATCTCGATGTTCCTCGACGGCGCGTCTCGTCGCCGGTTTTGTTGCGGCCATGGCGTTCGCCATGGCCGCCAATGTCCTTGCTCGAATTTGCCTCGGGGCGCCCTACTCCGCGGCGATCTTCGCCGCGCCAGCCGCCTTCAGGGCGTGGTCGAGGTCGCCGAGGATGTCGTCGATGTGCTCGATGCCGATCGACAGGCGCACGTAGCCTTCGGTCACGCCGGTGGCGAGCTGGTCCTCGGGGGAAAGCTGCGAGTGGGTCGTCGACGCCGGATGAATGGCGAGCGAGCGCGCGTCGCCGATGTTGGCGACATGGTAGAAGAGTTGCAGCGCGTCGATGAACAGCCGCCCCGCCTCACGCCCGCCGGCGAGTTCGAAGCCGACGAGGCCGCCAAAACCGCCCTTGAGATATTTCTTCGCGCGCTCGAGCGCAGGGCCGCTTTGCAGCGTCGGATAGATAACCTTGGTCACTTCCGGCCGCTTGGCGAGCCATTGCGCGACCGCCTCGGCGTTCTTGCTGTGACGCTCGATGCGCAACGCCAGCGTCTCGATCCCCTGCAGGGTCAGGAAGGCGTTGAACGGCGACAGCGCCGAGCCGATGTCGCGCAGCAGCGTGACGCGCGCCTTGAGAACGTAGGCGATCGGTCCGAGCGGCTTGACCGCCTCGCTCCAAACCGCGCCGTGATAGGAGGGATCGGGCGTGTTGAGCGCCGGCTGGCGCTCGGCGAAATCGCCCCACGGGAAGTTGCCGCTATCGACGATGAGGCCGCCGATCGAAGTGCCATGGCCGCCGAGGTACTTGGTCGACGAATAAACGACGATCGCCGCGCCGTGGTCGAACGGACGGGCGAGCAGCGGCGCCGCGGTGTTGTCGACGATCAGCGGAATGCCGAGCGGCCGTCCGATCGCCGCCACTTCGGCGATCGGGAAGACGGTCAGCTTCGGGTTCGGCAGCGTCTCGGCGTAATAGGCGCGGGTGCGCGCGTCAGTGGCGCGGCGGAAGTTCTCGGGGTCGATGGGGTCGACGAAGCGGACTTCGATTCCCTGGTCCTTCAGCGTATTGGCGAACAGGTTCCAGGTGCCGCCGTAGAGGTCGGTCGACGAGACGACGTTGTCGCCGGCGCGGGCGAGGTTCTGCAACGACAGCGCGCTCGCGGCCTGGCCGCTCGACACCGCCAGGGCCGCGACGCCGCCTTCGAGCGCCGCGACGCGCTTTTCCAGCACGTCGTTGGTCGGGTTCATGATGCGCGTGTAGATGTTGCCGAGCTCCTTGAGCCCAAACAGGTTGGCGGCGTGGTCGGCGCTCTGGAACTGGTACGACGTCGTCTGATAGATCGGCACCGCGACCGCGCCCGTGCTGGGATCGGCGCGCCATCCGGCGTGGAGAGCGAGGGTTTCCGGCTTCTGCGGCGCTTGCGACATGTTCGACTCCGACAGCTTGACGCGACGCGTTCGAGGTCGCGCGGAATGAAAGGGCGTCGGCCTCAGTAGCACGCCGGCGGGACGTTATTCAAAGGTTCGCCTGCCTTAGTTTTGTCATTTGATAGGATTTGTCAACTGGAATTCTGGGATCGCCTCAAAACTCGGCGAATCCGGCCGGCGTCAGCCGCAAGCGATCGAGGGCGATCTTGACCCAGCCGCGCTCGACCGCATGAGCCAGGGCCGCCTCGTAATCGGCGGTGCGGCCGAAGTTCCGTTCGACAAAATCGTGGCCGATGCGGCCGGCGGGCAGGCTCTCGCCCGGCCGCGTTCCGGCGGCGGCGAACAGCGCCATCAGCGCACGCGCGTAGTCTTCGTCGGCGGGCAGCATGGTCCTCGACTTCTCCTCCCCCTGGCCGCGATTGCATTCGCCGATTGCGCCGTTCGTAAGGCCGCGGCGGGTCGCCTCAGGCTACGCTCGGCGAATGCGCGCCGCTTGCCCCGTCGTGGATCGAGGAACTCAAATCTGCATATCGAATACGATCCGCAGGCCCGGCGCGTTGTCCTCAGCGCCGTACGCCATGCCGTGCAGCTCGGCGATCGCCGCCACTACGCTGAGGCCGAGCCCGTCGCCGGGCGTCGAGCGCGCCGCGTCAAGACGATAGAAGCGCTCGAAGATGCGTTTGCGTTCGGCCGCGGGCGCGCCGGGCCCGTCGTCGCTCACCGTCAGCCTGCCGCCGCCGTCGGCGCGCCGCGCGCTGGCGACGACGATATGCGTCCCGGACGGCGTGTGGCGCAGCGCATTGTCGACGACGTTGGCGACCATCTGCGTCAGCAGCTCGCGATCGCCAGACAACGGCAACGCCTCGTCGAGCTCGGCGGTCAGCGACTTGCCCTCCTCCTCGGCGGCGGGCTGAAACGCTTCGACGATGTCGCGCGCGACCACGGCGAGATCGACCTCCCGAAATCCGGCGCGGCGCGCGCCCGACTCGATTTGGCCAATGCGCAGGATGGCGTTGAACGTCGCCAGAACGGCGTGAATGTCGGCGATCGCCGCCTCGAGCGCGGCGGCGGTCTCCGGGCGCGTCGTTTCGCGTGCGAGCTGCGTTTCGAGCCGCTGCGCCATGCGCGTCAGCGGCCGGCGCAGGTCGTGAGCGACCGCGGCGCCGACCGCCTTATGCGCTTCGAGCAGCGACTCGATGCGGTCGAACATCAGATTGAAGGTGCGCGCGAGATGATCGAGTTCGTCGTCGGCGCCAGTTTCAGGAATGCGCCGGCGCCAATCGCCGGCGACGATCGCCTGCGCCGCGCTCCGCATCGCCTCGATCCGCTTGAGCGCCTGCGAGCTGAGCAGGACGCCGCCGATCGTGCCGAGAACGAGCGTCGCGGCGAGCGCCCAGGCGAAGGCGGAGAGCAGCGCATGGATCGGCCCGCGCGCGCCGCGCCATTCGTCGGCGACAACCAACGCGCCGCCGTCGTCGAGACGCGTGACCAACCCGCGCACGTCGACCGTACTTTCGACGTCCGGCTCGTTGCTCTCCGGCTCCCGCAGATAGGTCCAGCCGAACGCGCTGGGCGGCGCAGCGAGCTCGCCGGCGATCAGCTTGCCGTTGGCGTCGACGAGACCATAGGCGAATGAACCGCCGCGGGTGGGAATCAGCGCCTGTAGCCGGTCGCGGCCGTGCGCCGAATACTCCTTCAGCAGCGCCGCGCTTTCGTCGCCGATATCCTGATCGATTTCCGCGGCGATCTGGGTGTGGACGACCGCGTAGACGACCGCCCCGAGCATGAGGACCGAGACCGTGAACAACGCCAGATAAATCGCCGCGAGGCGGAAGCTCGAAGTGCGAAACAGCCTAGTTTGGGGCACGCAGGGTGTATCCGGCGCCGCGCAGGGTGTGGATGAGCGGCGTCGCCTGGCCGCGATCCAATTTCGCCCGCAAGCGGCTGATGTGGGTCTCGACGATATTCGTCTGCGGGTCGAAATGGAACGACCAAACCTTCTCCAGCAGCATACTGCGCGTCACCACGCGCCCCTCGCTGCGCATCAGGAACTCCAGAAGCTGGAATTCGCGCGGCTGCAGATCGATCGCCTGCCCACCCCGCTTCACCGTGCGGCGGATGAGGTCCATTTCGAGATCGCCGACGACGAGCACCGTCGGCTCGGCGCCCAGCGTCGGCCGACGCGCCAGCGCGGTCACCCGCGCCATCAGCTCGGTGAAGGCGAAAGGCTTGACCAGATAGTCGTCGCCGCCTGCCTCGAGTCCCTCGACCCGGGCGTCGATACCGGAGAGAGAGGTCAGAAACAGCGCCGGGGTCGCCGACCCTGCAGCGCGCATCGCCTTGACCAGGCTGAGCCCGTCGAGTTCCGGCAGCATGCGGTCGACGATGACGACGTCGTAGCGCTGCGGTCCGGTCGCCATCACCAGCCCATCGCGGCCGTTGCGGGCGACGTCCGCCTCATGGCCGCGTTCGGCGATCCCGCTGGCGAGGAACGCCGCTCCGTCCTCGTCGTCTTCGATGATCAGGACCTTCATTCGGCCGGCGCCGTGTGCGTGTGACGCCGCCTACGGACCCAGAACATGCGGGCGAAGATGCGGTCGCCGCGCGCCTGGTGGAGGAGCGCCGCCGACGCGTGCGCGATCAGATAAGCCCACATGACGTTTCCAGCCAGCTTATGCGCCATTAGCAGAATGCGCCCGTAGGACGTGTCGGTAAAGAGGGCGAACCAGAGGGCGCCGCTCATCGCCAGGAAGGTGGCGAGCAGCAGCCCGAGGCCGTGCACAGCACTCGATAGCGCATCGAGGTCCAGCGGCGGCGCCCGGCGCCGGATGACCGCCCGGACGATCGCTTCGACGTCCGCTACGACCGCGCCGGAAGCCTCGTTCGAGAACCATGGGAAGAGTCGTTGCAGCGGCGTCTCGCGCTCGTCGCGGATCAGCGTCCACAGCCAAAACAGCATCAGCACGCCGAGGCCGACCAAGCCGACCTGCTCATGCAGCGCGAACGGCCAGTCGGGATCCTCGCCCGGCAGCGGGCGCTCCATGATCTGGCTGGTCAGCAACTGTTCCACGACGGTCAGCAGCACCGCAAGGTGCAGTACGCGCGTCAAATGCGAGCGGACGATGGTCATAGCGCTTCTAACTCTTACGGGAAGACGTGAATGGATTCTAAACGAGCGCCGCCAGGCTCAGTTCTTGAGCGCGTCGTGGCAGGAGCGGCAGTCGCTGGCGACCCGCTGGAACCGCGCTCGCGCGCCGTCGCGCGCCGGAACCGACTGCAGCGTCGCGGCGGCGTCGGCCTCGAACTGTGAGAAGCGATCCTTGACGGCGAGCGCCCGCGCGCTGGAGCCGGTAATGCCGGCTTCGACATCGCGCGCGTCGCTGACCATCCCTGTCAGAATCTGACGCAACTGGGCTTCGTCGTACGGGACGGCGCCGCTCAACATCAGTTGGGCCTGGTTCGCCTGGGTCTTCCAGTCGCGCATGATCGGCTTCAGCCGCGGCGCGGCGGCGGCGCTGGCGACGACGGCGAATGCGCCGGCGGCGAGCAAAAGGACGGCTGGCTTCAATTCGGGCTCCAGGATTGGCGGACCTTCATGGTTTGCCTGCGGCCGGTGGCGGGAACTGGGCGGCGCCTATACGCTTTCGTAATCTCAGAATCCGACCGGCCGCGAGGCGCGCAACGCGCGGCCGCCGTTGACCGCCATTCGAGGCGAGCCTAGAGACGGCGCGAGACCGGGGTGAGCGTGTCATGACCGTCGTCGTCGCCTTCGGCGATTCCAACACTTGGGGCTATGTAGTGGGCGCCGGCGTACGCCTCGCCCCCGAAATACGCTGGACCGGCGTGATGCAGCTCGAGCTCGGGCCGGCGTGGCGGGTGATCGAGGAAGGCCTTAGCGGCCGCACCACGGTCTTTGACGACCCGATCGAGCCCGACCGGCGCGGCAGCGACTATCTGACGCCCTGTCTGCGCAGCCATGCGCCGCTCGACCTGCTGATTATCGCGCTCGGCTGCAACGACCTGAAACAGCGGTTTTCGGCTTCGGCGGGCGATATCGCCAACGGCGCCGAGCGATTGATCCAGATGGCGCGGGCCGAACCGGTTGGGCCGCACGGCGCGCCGCCGGCGATCATCCTCGTCGCGCCGCCCCCGCTGGGGCGGCTGAGCGACTTCGCCGAAATGTTCTCTGGCGGAACGGAGAAATCGAAGCTGCTGGCGGCGCGCTACCGTGAGGTCGCCAAGCGCAACTCGGTTGGCTTCGTCGACGCCGGCGAGTTAATCGTCTGCTCCGACCGTGACGGCATTCATTACGAGCCTGACCAGCACGCGATCCTCGGCCGCGCCATGGCGGCGGCGGCGCGCATGGTCCTCGGTTGAGCGCGGCACAGACCGAAGCGATCCGCGCCCCAAAGCGATGACGTCCCCCGCTCAACCCACGACCGCGTCGCGACGGTGGCTGGCGCGCGAGATCGGCGCGACGCTGGCGCTGAGCGGGCCGATTGTGCTCGCCAATGTCGCGGTCAACCTGATGACCACCACCGACGTGATGATGTTGGGCTGGCTGTCGCCCCACGCGCTGGCCGCCGGCGCCCTCGGCCAGTCGGTGTACACGACGCTGCTGCTGTTCTGCATCGGCGTCGTCGGCGCGCTCGCCCCGCTCGCCGCAAGTCTGGTCGGCGCCGACCGCAGGGACTTCGCCGGCCTGCGCGCCGCGCTCCACCAGACGCTGGCGAGCGCCTTCCTGCTCGCCGCGCCGGCCTGGCTCGTGTTGTGGAACGCCGAATCCATTCTGCGCGCGATTGGCGAGCCGCCGGACCTCGCCGCCGACGCCGCGCATTACCTGCGCGCGCTGCAATGGGCGCTCGCCCCTGCCCTGCTCTATTTCGCCACGCGCAGCGCGTTCGCCGCGCTCGATCGCGTCGGACCGACCCTGGTCGCCGGGCTGATCGCCGTCGTCTTCAACGCTGGCGCCAACTACGTCCTCATTTTCGGCAAGCTCGGCCTGCCGGCGCTCGGCGTCGTCGGCTCGGGCCTGGCGACGACGCTGTCGCAGACCGCGATGCTGCTGATTCTGGTCGGCTGGTCGTTCCTCGACCCGCATCTGCGACGCTATCGGCTGTTCGCCGCCCGGCCGCGCTTCGATGGGCCGGCCTTCGCCGCATTGTGGCGGCTCGGCTTCCCGATCGGCGCGACCATCGCGGCGGAGGTCGCGATCTTCGGCGCCGCCGGCCTGGCGATGGGTCTCATCAGCCCCGTGTCGCTCGAAGCCCACGCGATCGCGCTACAGATCGCCTCGGTCGCGTTCATGGTGCCGCTCGGCCTCGGCCAGGCGGCGAGCGTGCGCGTCGGGCACGCCTTCGGCGCGCACGACGCGCGCGCGGTGTCGCGCGCCGGCTGGACTGCGCTCGCCGTCACCATGGCCTATGTCGCGCTGTCGGCGACGACGATGCTCGCCTTTCCGCGACTGCTCATCGCGCCTTTCCTCTCGCGCGACGCCGCCAACCTCGACGAGATCGTCGCCCTGGCGCTGTCGTTCCTGCAGATCGCGGCGCTGTTCCAGCTCTTCGACGGGGCGCAGGCGGCGCTCGCCAACATGCTGCGTGGAGTCCACGACTCGCGCTGGCCGGCGGTCATGGCGATCGTCGGCTATTGGGCGATCGGCGCGCCCGTCGGCGTCGGCCTCGCCTTCTTCACGCCCCTGCAGGGTCGCGGCTTGTGGATCGGCCTCGCCTGCGGCCTCGCGGCGACCTCGCTGCAGCTTCTCGCCCGCTGGCGCGGCAGCGAACGGAAGGGATTCCTGCGCGCGACCGGGGCGACGAGAGCGCGTGCCGAGCGAAGGCCGTCGACCGCACGCGCGGATTGACGCGGCCGCCGCCGCCGCCGTAACTGTGGCGCCCGCATTTCCGGGAGGCTGACGCCATGCCCGCACGCGCGACCTCGCTCATCATCGACGTCGACACCGGAATTGACGACGCTTTCGCGCTCCTCTACGCCTGCGCCAGCCCGCGCGCGCGTCTGATCGGCGTCTCGACCGTCGCCGGCAACGTCGACCTCGCCAGCGCCACGCGCAACACCAGCGCCGTGCTGGCGCTCGCCCGGCGCGCCGAGATTCCGGTGTGGCCAGGCTGCGCGGCGCCGCTGTTGCGGGCGCAAAATGACGCGACGCGGTTCCACGGCGCGAGCGGCCTCGGCTACGCCGAACTGCCCGAACCCGCCGCGAAACCGTCGCCGACACATGCGATCGACGCGATCCTCGCCGCAGCGAGCGCCGAGCCCGGCGCGCTGACGCTGGTCGCAACCGGGCCGCTGACCAATGTCGCAGCGGCGCTGCTGCGCGAGCCGGCCCTGCCGCGCCTGCTCGGGCGGCTCGTGCTGATGGGCGGCGCCTATCGCGAAGGCGGCAACGTCACGCCGGCGGCGGAGTTCAACATCTGGCACGATCCGGAAGCGGCGCGCATCGTGTTCCGCGCCTTCGCCGCCGACGGCGGCGCGCCACTCATCGCCGTCGGACTCGACGTGACACGACAGGCGCAACTGCGCCCCGCCGACCTCGAAAGTCTCGCGCGACGCTGCTCAGGCCTGCCGCACGCGCCGGGGCTGCTGCGCTTCCTCGACGATTCGTCGCGCCACTATTTCGAAACGATGGAGAAACTCACCGGCGCGCGCGTCTTCACTATGCACGATCCGCTCGCCGTCGCGGCGGCGATCGATCCGTCGCTGATCGTCACCCAGCGGGTCGCGGTCGACGTCGAGACCACGGGCGCATTGACCAGCGGCATGACCGTCGCCGACTGGCGCGGCGTCTGGGGCCGGCCGCCCAACGCCCACGTCGCGATCGAAGTCGAGGCGCCGCGTTTCGTCGCCGACTTCCTCGACGCGATGGAGGGACTGGCGCGCGGTTGAGCGCGCCGGCCGCCGCGCGAGCGTTCTAACCGGCAAGGGCGACGAAGCGCGAATGGTCGCGCACCGTCACGTAGCGTTTCGGCCGATCCTCTTCGATCGACGCCGGCGCGGCGAGCGGCGGCAGGAAATAGTTGTCGCTCGCGTCGTCGTTGACCAGCGACACTTCGCCGGCGAGGACCGCCCCGCCCTCGGCCCAGAAGGCGTGGGCGACGAACGGGTCGAGCGTCAGGCTCTCGCCCGGTTCGAGCGCGACGCGATCGCCCGGCCCGAGGTCGAGCGTCTTGACGTCCTTAAGCGCTCGGAACCGCTCCTTGAGCGGCGCGCCGCCGCGACCGACTTTGAACAGCTCGACGACGAAGCGGCCGCCGCCGCGATTGATCACGTCTTCGGTTTTGACGACGTGATAGTGATGCGGCGTGCGCTGGCCATCCTCGGCGTACAAGGCTTTTTCGGCATAAAGGCGGCCGCGCCCGTCCGTGAGGCGGTGCCAGTCGCCCATACGCAGGGTGAATACGCTCAGGCCGTCGGTGGCGAACGCGCCGGGTTTGAACTCGACGATATTCCAGCCGAGGCCACGCTCGGCGATGCGCCGCGCGGCCGCCGGATCGGCGCGATAATCGTCGTCGCTCCACAGCGCGAACGGCGGCAGGCGCTGCCCGTGCCGCGAACAAGCGCCGAGCATCGTCTCGATCCGCGAATCCACAAATGAACGTTTCATCGACGCGTCCTCTTCACGCCTTGCCCTTGGCCAAGGCGCGGGCGATGCCCTCCCTGACGAGGCGGCGCGCTTCCTCAGCGTCGCCCCAGCGCACGATCTTGACCCATTTGCCCGGCTCGAGATCCTTGTAGTGGGCGAAGAAGTGCTCGATCTGTTTGAGCGTGATCTCGGGCAGGTCGGTGAACGTGTTCACCCGCGCGTAGCGCTGCGTGAGCTTGGCGGACGGCACCGCCAGGAGCTTCTCGTCGCCGCCGGCTTCGTCCTCCATCAACAGCACGCCGACGATCCGGCAGCTCATGATCGCGCCCGGAATAATCGCGCGCGTATTGGCGACGATGACGTCGCACGGGTCGCCGTCGTCCGACAGCGTGTGTGGGATGAAGCCGTAATTGCCGGGATAGCGCATCGACGTATAGAGGAAGCGGTCGACCTTCAGCGCGCCGCTCGCCTTGTCCATTTCGTACTTGATCGGCTCGCCGCCGATCGGCACTTCGATGACGACATTGACTTCCGCCGGCGCGTTTTCGCCGATCGACACCGCTTGCAGGTTCACGGGGTAAGCTCCGAGGTCGAGAGTGGGAAAGCGCGGCCCCGCCGGTTCTCGCGGCGCCGCCGCGACCCACGGTTCAATCGAACCCGAAGGCGACGCGCTCGCAGGTTTCAGCGCCGAACTGCTCGGGCGCCCGCCGCACAATACGCCCGCCAAGGCGGCGATAGAAGCCGACCGCGCGGTCGTTTCCGGCCAACGCCCACACGACAAAAGTCGGATAGCCGTGCGCGGCGAGATCGCGCTGGGCCGCTTCGAACATCCGGCGGCCGAGGCCGCCGCCTTGATATTCGGGAGCGACATAGAGTTCGAAAATTTCGCCGCTGTAGCTCAGCGACGGCATGCGATTGCGGCCGTAACTGGCGTAGCCGGCGATGGCGTCGGCGAAGTCGAGAACGATGAGCCGCGTGCCGCCGGCGATGGCGCGCCGCCACCAAGCGGGACCGCGACGAACGATCATCCGCTCGAGCTCGCGGCCCGGGATGACGCCGCGATACGCCTCTCGCCAAGCCTCGTCGTGAACGCGCGCAATCCCGGTCTCGTCGCCGAACCGCGCGCCGCGAATGGATATGACCGCCTCGACCATGGAGCAAGGTTACGTCCAGCCGCACCCGCGCCGCAAGACCCTCTCGCGGGCCTCGGAAAAGAATCGGCGATCGGCCGCAGGACGCCGCGGAAAAGTCCGCTTCGCCATTTTCATGTCGGAATTTCTCGGCATCCATGCTAACGGGAATCGCCTGCCCGGAACGAGAGGACGCATGTCGCCGCCGAGGGGGACTTTGCGCGCTTCGGGCCGCGTCGCGGCCGCCGGAATGCTGTGGTTGTGCGCGCTCGCCGGCGCCCGCGCCGAGATGCTGCATGTCACCTACAGCGTGTCGCTGGTCGGCCTGCCGATTGGCGTCGCCAATCTCAACGCCAATCTGACGCAATCGAGCTACACGATCGACGCCCACGCCAAGATCACCGGCCTCGCCTACATGTTCTCGCGTGCGCGCGGCGCCTCGAGCGGTCAGGGCGCAATCGTCGACAATCGCGTCGTTCCCGCCACCTTCGCGACGATCGCGACCAATGCGATCATGACCCGCACGATCCGCATGTCGCTTTCCGCCAACGCGGTGACCGGCGTCGACATCTCGCCGCCGTTCGACGACAAGCCCGATCGCGTGCCGCTGACCGACCATGACAAGCAGGGCGTCGTCGACCCCGTGGGCGCGGTCGTCGTTCCGGTCCCCGCCAAGGGTCCGCTGGTCGGCCCGGCCTCGTGCGACCGCAAGATCCCGGTGTTCGACGGCTATACGCGTTTCGACATCGACCTGACCTACGTCGGCCAGCGCGACGTTTCGGCCAAGGGCTACAAGGGGCCGGTCGCCGTCTGCGCGATTCGCTTCGTGCCGATCGCCGGCCATCGCCGCGACCGCCCGTCGACGAAGTTCATGGCCGACAACAAGGATCTCGAAGTGTGGCTGGCGCCGGTCGCCGGCGCGCATGTGCTGTTGCCGTTCCGCGTCTCGGCCCGCACCATGATGGGCACGGCGGTGATCGAGGCGTCGGAGTTCGACCTCGCCGCCGAGTGACGGCCGCCAAATTCGCTTGAATTCGACCTCAGTTGAGTTCGTCCGGCGCCGTGGGCATCGGCAGCACGCCCACGCCCTCTTCCAGCAAGGCTTCGACCTCGGCGCCGGTCGCCTGGCCGCGAATCGCCCGCTCGGGCGTTTCCCCCGCGTGCATCGACCGCGCCATTTCGGCGAACTTGGTTCCGACATCGGCGGTGTTGGTTTCGATCTCGCGGCGTAGCGCACGCACTGCGTCGCGCAGCGCGCGCTGCCGTCGGTCGAGCAGCGCCACTTCGGTCGGCGCTTCCGCCGGGGTCGCGCGCTCGCGCGCCGCGCCGACCACCGCCGGCGCCATGATCGCCTTGGCGACCCGGTTCGAACCGCATTCGGGACAGGCGACCAGGCCGCGCCGCGCCTGAGAGTCATACGCAGCGGCGCTGGGGAACCAGCTCTCGAATTCGTGCCCGTGATCGCAAGCGAGGGCGTATTTGATCATCGCGTCATCCCGCCAGCAGCGCGTCGAGTTCCCCGGCGCCGTCCAGATCGTAGAGGTCGTCGCAGCCGCCGACATGCGTCGCGCCGATGAAGATCTGCGGCACCGTCGAGCGACCGCCCGCCTTGACCGCCATCGCCGCCTGGCCAGCGCGATCGCCGTCGACGCTGATTTCCTCGAACGCCGCCCCCTTGCGCCGCAACAGGCCCTTGGCGGCGTCGCAATAGGAGCAGGTCGACTTGGTGTAGATGACGATCGGCGACAAGATCTTGCTCCTCTCCCGGCGCTGCGCCGGCCTCGACCGCAATATATGGGGGCGTCACGCCCCTGTCACAACCCGCGCGAACACGACCAGGTCGACGTCGGCCGCCCCGGCGCGCAGCAGCGCCCGCGCGGCGGCGTTGGCGGTGGCGCCGGAGGTGAGGACGTCGTCGACGAGGACGATCCTCAACCCGCGCAGCGGCGCTCCCGCGGCGACGCGAAACGCCCCCTGCATATTGGCCGCCCGCTGCTCGCGGCTGAGGCCAACCTGGCTGCGGGTCGATTTCACACGCAAAAGCCACCGCGGCTCGAACGGCTTGCCGCTCTGCGCCGCCACCGCCTGGGCGAGCGCCGCGGCCTGATTGAACCGCCGTTTCCACAAGCGCAGCGCATGCAACGGCACCGGCACGACGGCGTCGGCGTCGGCGAGCACGTCGGCCCCCGCCCGCGCCATCCAGGCGCCGAGCGGCTTGGCGAGGTCGCCTCGATCCGAATATTTCAGCCGGTGGACCAGCCGACGCGCCGGCCCGTCCTCGAACCGCGCGACGGCGCGGGCGCGGCGGAAGACCGGCGGATCGGCGATCGCCTGCGGCGACAGCAGCCCCTTGCCGAGATCCTGCTCGAACGGCGTGCCGAGCCGATCGCAGAATGGCCGCTCGATGAAGCGCATCGCTCGCCAGCAGGCGGGGCATAGTCCACCGTGGGCGCCGGTCGCCGAACGGCAGGCGAGGCAGATCGGCGGGTAGAGCGCGTCGAGCGCAACGCGACCGAGCGAAGCGAAGAACTCGCGAATCCGGACGCGCGGCGAAGCCTCGGCTCTGGCTTCCGACAGGCTCATGGCGCGAGTAAAGCAGGAATTGGCCGTCATTGAAACGGAAATCCCGCCGCCTGCCAGGGCGATCGGGACGCCTTTGCGCCCGCCGGCGCGACGCGCGATAAACGCGCGTGTCCACTGCCCCGCCGCAAATCTTCGACCGCGCCCTGCTCGCCGCCAGGCTCGACCGCGCTTGGCGCGGCGGCGGCGACCGTCCCGGCGCCGATTTCCTGCTTCGCCGCGCCGCTGACGAACTCGCCGAGCGTCTAGTCCTGGTCAGGCGCGCGTTCGCCGTCGCCGTCGACGCCGGCGCGCCGGGCCCGCATGCGGCGGCGG
>JBEKVR010000031.1:0-37688 GCA_049513815.1 Roseiarcus sp.
TTGCTTGCCTTGGTCACGTTTGCCTCCTCCAGGGAGCAACGTCGACAGCGCACCGCGAACCTTCGACGTGTCGGCGCTGACGCATGGCCGGTTCTTATTCACGGATGAATTTGCCCTCTGCAGAGAGAGCAGCGACACAGTGCGACAACATGTTCATGCGATCAAATATTATCTTGTCCTCGCCAAGGATGGATATCCCTACGCATGCCCTCCACTGAGAAGAAGGCCGCCGCGTTCATCGTGGGCAAGGAAGCGATCGACGGCAGCCGGGCGACTGTGAACCTACGGTTCGACCAGGCGTTGCTGGGTAGTGGGCCAGTTTGAATTTCCGGAGTTGGCCGGGAGGGGACTGGCGGGTTTCCGAACGGCCGGGGGCCAAGCAGACATTCATTCTCGAAAGGTGCTCGGCTCCTGTCGACCCGAAGCGGAAGTTGTGGTCGTCACCATTTTGTTAGTCTGGTCGAACGCGCACACAATTCGAAAGCTCGGTGCGGCCTCATCCATTTGAGTTCGACCACTATTTCAAACTCTCCTGGACAACAAAAATTTCGCGCTTATCGGCAGCAATGATTGTATTAACGTTGCTCTCTTGGTATTGATTAAACGGAAAATCCAACTCTAATTGAAAATCACCATCGTGCCTTCCAATGTTATTCGAAATCATAAGTTTATCTCCCATACAGAGAGAGACTTGCGTAAGTCTGGTATTTCCACTCCATAAGAAGTTATAAAGCACTCTGGCGGAAATATTGTCAAACCGCACAATCAAATCCTTCGTCAAAATCGGACCAGATGAGAAGATGGGACTTCTAATTCTAAAGATTGCGTCTGGAAAATTCATAGCGTCGAAGCCGTCGCAGGTGACGTCCGCCGCCCGTGCACAATTCGGACAATAAATTGCCGATAGCCATAAACAGATAATAAATACTGACGTCCGCCCGAATAACATTTAGCCTCCAGCTAATCGATCCGTCGCGGAAACTAGGTGTAGGTTAAACTTCCGTTGGGTCGCGTCAACGATAGCTACGCGGGTCACTGGCTTGACGCGGGACAGTTGCCAATGTCCGCTCTCCGCCCACTGCGGTCAACCCGACCCGTCGCCGAACGTCCGGTTCGGAGCTGCCACGGCAATCGGCTGAATGGCTATGATGGGCGCGAGGCGGCCGTCTGCGCAGCGCGAACGCTGACGGCGTCGGCGAGTTCGCGGCGGGTCCGTTTGAGAACTTCGCGCGCTTAGCGGCATTATTCAGGGGACATGAGGCTCCTTGCCCGAGTTCACATGTTCGATTGCGTTGCCAAGTGCGGCGAGATGCCCTGGCCACAAGCTCCATGGGGTTAGGTCGCGTCTCACTTTAAACTTTTGAGGCTGCTAACAAGCGCTCTTCCGCGCCGGACTCCGGCGGGTGACTTCCCCTAAAGCAATGGGAGAGGGGATGGACAACGGTAGTTTTTATGACGAGGGCTTGGTTGCGGCGGCGCGGGGCGTGTTGTTGGAACGTAACCCATACGAGGTTGGCACCGTTCACTATAGAGAGTGGCGCGAGGGTTTCTTTTCATATGGCCGCGCACGTCACGCCGGCCGGCTTGAACTGCCCGTCCGCGACTCAAACGGGAAGCCGATTCCGACCGCCTCTAGCGCCGCGCGAGTCCCGATCTCGCCGCGTTGAACGCCGCGCTCATGGCCGCGCCGGGCTTCGGCTGATTTTGGCCGAACTTGGCCGGGAGCGGAACGGCGGGTTGCGGACGAGAGGAAGGGAAAGTGGACATTCGATAGTCGAGGGTCGAACGGCAAAGTTGGACCCGAAGCGGAGTTTGCCGGCGTTTCGCAATTCAAATTTCATGCGCGGTCACGAGCCGGTTCCGATCACTGCGCCATCAGGTCTGCCGGAGACTGACCCAAATCGCATTGCCCGAGCCGAAGCGCTTCTTAAGCTTCTGCCGTCCATCCGCGAACAGTCAGGATCGCATCGGCAAAGTCACCAGGCGCCTCCCACGGCAGATTGTGGCCGCAGTCGACAACGCGGTGTTCATGACGAGCGGCAAACATCGTGGCGTGGCTGGCAGTGCCACCGGGTTTGAGGGGGTCCCGGAGACCATCCAACGTTATTGCAGGGACGGTGATCTTAGGCTTCGCAGCAAGGCGCGCCTCTAACGACGCCAAAGTGGGGTCGCCTGTCGCCGTCCCGAAGCAGAAGCGATAGCAGTGGATCACCACATCGACGAAGTCCGGATTGTCGAAGGACGAAGCCGTCCTTTCGAAGACGGCGTCGTCGAAGTTCCAGCCGGGCGACCACTGCCGCCAAAGGATGCGGCACAACTCGCGACGATGCTGCGTCAGACACTCGCGTCCTCGCTCCAACTGAAACAAGTTCTGATACCAGATCACCTGCTCCAAAGCCGGCGCGAAGGCGTGTCCGAGTCGTTGCACGTTGATAATATCATAACCGGCATAGGAGACGAGGCCGGCCACTCGCTCCGGCCAGATTGCGGACGCGACGCATGACCCGCAACCGCCCCAATCGTAGCCGGCCAAGATCGCGCGTTCAACGCGGAGGGCATCGAGGAGGTCGACGAGGTCATGCCCGAGCGCGGCCTGCTGCCCGCTGCGCATCGTTTCCTTGGACAGGAAGCGCGTCGGTCCAAAGCCTCGCAGGTAGGGCACGATCACACGCGCTCCAGCCTGGGCCAGACGTGGCACCACCTCATCAAAGGCATGGACATCATAGGGAAACCCATGCGCCAGGACGACTGGCCACCCGTTCGCCGGACCCTCCTCCAGGAAGGCGATTTCTAGGACTCGTGTCTGGACGGTTTTCAGGCCGCGCATCAGAGCTGCGCCCTGATTGCGGCCTGGTCGATTACGGACCAGACGGCGTCGATCTTCCCGTCGGCGAACCGATAAAAAACATTTTCGGTGAAGGCGATGCGCTTCCCATAGACGGGCAGGCCAAACAACTTGCCCACCGGCGTGCAGTCGAAGAGCAACCGCGCGCCGATGAAAGGCGGATCGGTGACGAGGAAGTCGACGTTGAACACCAGATCGGGAATAGCCGCGACATCGCGCTCCAGCATGCTCCTGTAGCCCGCAAGGCCGATCACCTCGCCATTGTACCGAGCCCCGTCGGAGACGAAGTTGCCAAGACGGGACCAGTCACGCCGGTTTAGGCAGTCGATGTAGCTGCGGTACCGGGACGGAAGGTCTTCCTGCGTCATGCGCTAGCGTTCCCGATGCGGGATTTTTTGCCGCACCAGTCATTCTGCAACTTCACCACCAGGATGAAGCCGGCGAGCGTGAGCGTGACGCCGTTACCGAGCCAGATTGCAGGAGCGCCGCGCAGCAGACCATAGACAATCCAAAAGGCCGTTCCTGTCTCCAGCATGAGTAGCGTGGCCAAGCTGAAATCGTGCGCGCTGCGGGTGCGCCAGGTCTTCACCACCTGCGGCAGGAACGCGAGCGTCGCCAAGCTGCTGGCCAGGAGCCCGAGGTATTCAATTCCGTCCATGGGGGTCTCCTAAAACCGCAAGCATTCACGACCGGTCACGGAACGGCCCTTTCGGACCAGAAGATAGCAGTCTACTATGATAATAGGGAGTACGTACAAACAGGACATATACTATCATGGATGATAGTGCTCCACGTTGATCAAGGCAGCGGAAGGCCGGTCGTACCGGCTGCGCGGTCGAGGCGACGCTCTCCGTAATCGGCGGCGTTTGGAAACCGGTCCTGGTCTTTCACCTGTTGACTGGCAAGCTTCGTTTCAACGCCCTGTGTCGCATCACCCCCGCGGCCACGCCGCGAATGATCACCTTGCAGCTGCGCGAGCTTGAAGCGGATGGAATCATCAAGAGAACCGTGTTTCCCGAAATTCCCCCGAAGGTAGAGTATGAACTCACTGAACTCGGCCAGTCGCTCGCGCCAGTTCTGCTAAGCATGCGCGACTGGGGCGAGCGGCTCCAGGTGTCAGAGGCGGCAGACCCGAGTGTGCTCGGGAGAGAAACGCCGTGATGCAGTCGTCTATGAGCCGCCGCTGAACCGCTTGGATACGCTCTCAACGTCCGCGTTGCGCCCACGGCAGCCGAATCGACCCGTCACCTGACCGGCCGCTTCAGAGGTCGAACACTTATCGGCTGAACGGCTCGATTGGGCGCATTGCTGGCGCCAAATGAAGTGTCTGGTCGCCTCTATATGTGGTGGGTGTCTGTCTAAACCGGATAGGCACGGATCCTTCCTCTACGAGAGCCAGACCTTTGCACAACACGCCGCAGTTAGGATCAACAAAGCCGCCGCCTCCACCATCAATATCCTCACGCCCCGCCGCAACCTCTGCAAGTCGGTCTTCAACGTGCGGAAAGCTTCTTGAATCGCGCGGGAGTCATCGGGGGGCAATTGCATGAGAAAGCCTTTCACAATTCGCATGACCCGATGGGTCCACAGGGACCCCCCGTCCCCTCCGCTCCGCTGCGCGCCGTCGGCGCTCCGCTCCGGGGACGGGTCCCCCCTTGGACTATCGGGACAACCCGCCGCCCTCAGTCCAAAATGCTCCCGCCGCCGAATAGACGCGGATTCTGACCGCCGTTCACATCGTGCGACAAGGGGGGCGATTCAACACTTCGATGTCGCCCGAAGGGGGCGCGCAGTCCTTGCCGCCCCTTCCCCTCGATCGCTCGCGCAACGGGTCCCTTCGTCTCTGCCGATTCCCATCAGGAGCCAGGGATTCGAGCGTCGAGCGTAGGACGGCTTCGTAATTATCCGACTGAGCGCGGAGCCAATCCGCCATCTCGCTCCAGTTGGCGGGATCCGACGTCTCGAATCCGAGGCGTTTGGTGGCCGTTACGCAGCTATTTTCGATCGTGAGCGATGCGCTCAGTTGCGCTTCGAGCGCCTCTCGATGAGGCGCCAAGAGCTTCATTACCGTTGCGATTGCGACGCCTTCTCGCCCACGAACAAAGACGCGGATGCAGCGGTCCTGGACCTGCTGCCCAACGACGATATTCCGTAGTGTCGTTCGCCAGCGACAACGTTCGCCGAGCTGCCGTGAGCGCGCGGCTTCGTCGCGGTATCGCTCGAGAAACTGGCCCCAGAAGGCGCCGAGGGGATTAGTCGCCGCAAGTTTCGCAGCGCCTTTCGATGCAACCCTCAGCAACGTGCGGCCCCCCACGACTGGACATTCCAGCACATCGAAAGCGGGCGCGATCGGAGAAGCGCCGATTCGTAGCGCGCGCATGCGGACAGCGAAGAAGGCAAACGAAGATGACGTGTTGGCGTTCAGCCATCGGATCGCTGAGAGGTGTCGCTCCTTGAAGCTCGCGGCGATCCAGATCACGGTCCTTGCGTCGAGCCCTGCCTGATAGGCGAGGATCTGGCCGAGGTGCGAAAAGTCCGCCGGCTCGAGCTGGCTCTCGATCACCGCGATGGAGCCGTCGCGCAGGTTTCGCGCCAGCAGGTCCACCACGACGCCGTCGACTTGAGCCTCCGCGCCCAGCACGAGAAGCGGAATGCCGATCGCCTCGGCCAGTTTGTCGATGTTTGCCGCTAGCCATGGCGTGAACCGTTGGGTTTCATGCGGCCACACCACACGCAGCGGCACCTCTTCCAACTCACCCATGAGAGCCGGATCGGTCGCGATCCGTGAGCAAGGCTCCGCAAGCCGCCCGCCGGTCGCGGGATTCGTCGCTCCGCCTTTCCGCTGTGACCCGTGGTTCACACTGTCCCCCGTGTGATCAAGCCCATCTCGCGAAGCAAGTCACTGCGAGCCGGCCTTGAGATCGATGTCGGCGTACTCGGAGTGGCAGACCACAACTGAAGATCGCCAGCGCTCGCTTTACCACAATTAAAGCAATAATAGCCTCGTTTCCGAAGCTATATAACAAATAGTCGCACAATGACAACATGCGGCAAGGCAAAACTGACTTACTACTTTACGGGAGTTACTCGATGTCCACGACCCGGCCCGGCATGCCCTACGCGAATACGGCTCTGGCGAAGTTTCTCGACAAGCGCATCGACGCCCTCAAAGGCATAAAGACCCAACGCGAGATTGCCGCGGAGATCGGCTACGACAAGCCAAACATCGTCTCGATGTTCAAGCGCGGCGAGAGCAAAGTGCCGCTGGAGAAAATCCCGGCGCTTGCGAAGGCGCTCGGCGCGGATTCCGCGCATCTCTTTCGGCTCGGTTTCGAAGTGTACTGGCCAGACCTCGCCGAGGTGATCGAGGACGTCTTCACCCGCCAGTTGGCGACAAAGAACGAAGGTGAGATTTTCCTGAAAAGATGGCGAACCCTGACAGCTGACGCGGATCCCGTCCCCGACGCTAAGGTTCAGACGGCTATCGACAGCATGTTCGCGGAGATCGCCCTTGGGACCTAAGCTGAAGGCGGCGACAGGTCCGGTTCGGAACGGCGGAAGCTCGGCCACCCTCCAGCGGGAGGCCGAACCGCGCCCCGCTCTTGATTGTCAATTCCGCTCGACGGCGCGCAAGGAGACCGTTAGTGGGCGGAGCGCTGAAACAGACTATCGCCCTCTCCGCCGGGGCAAAAGCTGAGCCTCCCTGACGACGGCGGTGAGCGTCTCTTTCGGCGAGCGGCCGCGGCTCCAGGAGCCTGGAAAGTGGCCGCCCTTGCGCAATTTGGAGATGCACACCGCAAGATCGACCACAAGTTTGAAATTCGATAAGGAACACCTATGAGCACCGTACAAGCTGAAGTGTTCGAGGCTCTCCGAGCCATAGACATTCCCGAAGATAAAGCCCTCAAGGCTGCGATCGTGCTGTCCAAGCCTAATGACGACGTGCTGTCCAAGCGCAATGACGAGGTCGCCAATCTCAAGCGAGACATCGTGATCCTCACGTGGATGACCGGCTTCATGCTGGCCTTGCAGATCGCGATCGTTCTCAAGTTGTTCATGCACTGAGGGGCCGCCAATGGGCGATGTGGTCGACTTCCCCGCGCCCAAGCATAAGCCACTGACGATCGCCGGCGTGCCGATCCTCGATCCGACGATGCTCGCCACGATCATCCGGCTGCATCTGTCGGCCGAACGCTTCCGCGATCAGAATCTCAAAGATCTCCAGGACTGGTCCGGCTCGACCCGCATCTTCATCGGCGAAGACGGCGACGTGCTGATCGACGGCCAGAAGCTTACCGACGCCCAGCTCTACCAATTCCTCTCCTCGGATGGTGCGTGAAGAATCTGCGCGGCCTGATGAGCGCCCTCTCCAACGAAACGAAGGACGCCTGATGCCCGCTATCGTCATCGCCTTCGCCGGCGCCCTCATGATCGGCGTCACGGCATTCGCCAGTCTCTAGACGGTCAAGACCTACGACGAGCCTGTGCGGCTCAAGATGGCCTGGCCCGAGGCGCGACGCCTCAACGGCCCACGCGGACCAGCCGCCCCTCTCCGTTGACTCGCCAAGCAAGCTAGCCGATAGCTACCGTATATCTACTTCCGATAATCCGAAAGCATCCAGGCGCGTATCCGCAAAACCAATAAACAGACGCCTCCCGGCTAAACCCGCAATCACAGCAAATTCGCCCATCATTGCGTTTCAAAGCGGGTGAATTTCAGGGCCAATTCCAGACAGCATCATTTTGCGGTTGAGCTCAACCGAAGATCAATTTCTGAACATCAGAAACGGTTCCGAGCCCGCGTCGAAAACGCAGACGAAACGATCAAAGCAGCTAACGATCGGGAGCAGCGCGGGGATCAACAGAGAAGCTCGGCAAGCTGGAACCATCGATCGCGTCGTCTCAACTACGCGCTCAGAAGCCGCGACGCTCAGCGAATTTCCAGTCGAATCCCCGCAAGCGAGATCCAAGAAAGCCTCATAGATGAGACAGCAGACGCTCCCGGAGACGATACGTCTCATGAGCGAGGCGCACAGAGGGTCAACGCCCCACAGACAGATCGCCCCGGGTTTGAGGTCGAGCCCAATAAGACAAGCCAGACTGTGCAACGAGGCCCGATCTCAAACCAGGAGACGGGGCACATATAGACGCGGAGCAACAATAAGGGACGAGGGGACGCGCAGGCGACACATCAGGCGACAAGGAGGCGTTTTTCCGCCTTAATTTGCGCCATGCCACGCCCGCCACGACCTTGTCGAACCCAGTTCGGCTCCACGCTCATGCGCGTCAATTTCAGACTCGCGACGGTGGTCGTCATGCTTTTGTGTCGAACGAAGGCATGCCACCAACCCCGACTGCGGCCAGCTGGGACGGTAAGCGCCGGTCCGGCTTCGATCGCCGCGGGTCGTCCCGATTTTCAATTCCAAGGAAAATATGGGATCCACGCGTGATCTCCCTACGCGCCCGTGCCTGCGCTCTGCGGCTTATAGCAGCGAGTGGTGAGGATCTCCGCGTTCAGCCATGGGAATCGTCGGAGCCTGTCTCAGAACCTCTGCCGTGAGCAGGGCCATAGACGCCGGAGCCATTCACACCGCGAAGATCGTCGAGACGCCGGTCGAGGCGCCGGAGATCATCGAGACCAATCCCGGCCAATTCTCCACTACCGTCGGCATCGAGACCGCCGAGCGCCGCGAGGAGACGATCCCGTTCCCCGACGTACACGCCGAAGAAGTCCTCGCCTCCATCGATCCCGCCGCTGAGACCAGCGTGACCGCCGGGATCGTCGACCATGAGACGCAGATCGGCTCGTGGAAATCGGAAGATCAGGCGGCCGCCGAACACAGCTTGAGGAGGTGGTGCAGGCCCTGGAAGGCCCGCCCGTCGAGACCCCTGCCCGAGCGCTGCGAGGAGTCCATCCCGTTCCCCGACCAGCCGACCTTGGCCCGGCTCATCGCCGGCGTCGAGGACGAGAAAGCAAAGGTCCGCGTCGTCAAGATCGCCGACGGCTTCCACCAGCGCGCCGCGTTCGAGACCGACAAGGATCCGGAAAGACAGAAAGATCAAGCCGTCAGGAAGGTCCGCTTCAACGGTTGTTCGCGGCGTCCAAGCGAGGCGCCAAGCGCTCGGGCTGCGTTTCAGCCGCCAGGTTCATGAGGGCCGCGCGGCAGCCTTCGGAGGCGCCTCGTGTTGAGCTCTCTCGGGCGCCGTCACCGGCGGGCAAAGTGAATCGTGTGCTTACAGCCCTAAAAGGGGGGCTGGAACTCGTCACAACACATTCCTAACTCGCATCGTATAGAGTTGTAGTATCTTACCCTGCCGGGAGCATAAGGGAATCATGAGGTCAGCGATCGCGTACGTGAGGGTCTCGACGGAGCAACAAGGTGAAAGCGGTCTCGGTCTCGACGGCCAAATGATCCAGATAGAGCGGTTCGCGAAGGCCATGGGCTATCGGATCAGGTTGCGCTTCCGAGAGGTAACGACGGCCATGGGGAGACAGACGGCCGCCAAGGCACGGCCCCAACTCGTGGCTGCGATGAAGGCGTCAGACGACAATAAATGGCCCATCATCGTCGCGGGCCTTGATCGAATTTCCAGAAACACCGAGACCATGGAAATTTGGATCGTTCGAAATAATCTGAGAATCATTTCAGCAAAGGAGGGAGAGCATCATAACCACGCGACGATCCAGGCGGCTGCCGCGCGCGCCCAGCATGAAGGCGAAGAAATCGGCCGCCGTACTCGAGAAGCCCTCGAAAAGCGCAAGGAGGCCGGCGTCAAGCTGGGAAATCGAACGAATCTCCGCGAGGCCCAGCTAAAGGGCGCGGCTGCTGCGAAGGAGGTTGCGGCGCTCCGGCGCAACGAGTTCGACGCAGCAGTGGAGCGAGCGCGAGCTGGTGGGGCAAGAAACGCGCGAGAGATCATTCGCTATTTCAAGGAGTCTGGTTTCACCACTCCCCGTGGCCAGGAGTGGACGGAGGGAAATTTCTATCGAGCCGTCGGGAAGTCTAAACCGAAGCCGGTTGCAAAAGCGGCAGCGAAACCGAGCGCGGCGATCGCCGGGCCAGACCGCATTCTAACTCAGGCCGGGATCGAGCGCCTGCATAAGGCGATGAAAGCGAAGGGATTCAAGGCCGGCCCCACTGGGAAGCTCATGGTGGCAATGGGCTTTAACCGCTACGATACGAGCATCGCCGAAGGGCTCCATCGCGGCCGGCCGCTTAGCGCAGCACACCTCGCAGCACTGGAGAAATGGATTTCGACCGTGGAGGCGGAGAGCCCTTGATGTCGACAATTCAAGCGAGGGTCACCTACATGCCTAAACGGCGTGTCTTACATGCCTAAATGGTCCTGTTCTCAATCGATGGCGCTTCCAGACTTCCTCGAGCGGCGCCGTCTGGCCGCGAAGGCGCCGCTCAGGGCCATCATCCAGGGGGCCTGAGGCCGCACTCGGGCTTGACCCGAAGGTTCACGGCGACTCGACCCGTTCCGTCGACGACCATGTCAAGGCGATGGGCAGAACCGGCGTGTTTGAAGGTCGCCGGAAGCTATCCGCAGCCGTCGGCTACCTGCAAACTATCGGGTAGCTATCCGCAAGCCGTCGGCTACCCGCCAGCTATCCGGTCGCTGCCGGGCACCCGTCAGGTAGCTGGTCGATTCCTGGTCGCTATCGGCTATCGACTCGCAAAATCACGAGTGGCGAAGTCGCGAAGAGTAGAAATCGCTTCGTTGGGAAAAGTCGTCATGTCGAGAAGTCCTCTTGCTCGGAAGTCGGCGAGTGGGGACGTCTGGAATTAGGTAGGTCGTGACCTCCGGGCTTAGCGAAGTCGGGAAGAAGCGTCTTTCCGTAGTCGGCGCGCAGCGCAACATCGCCGCGCAGCGAAGCGCATGCCTCTCCTCCGTTAGCTCTGTAACAATTCGTGATCACCATCCGCGCGTGCCTCGCTCCTGCGCCGCTATATCCCCCGCTCAACGCTCTCCATCCGGGCAGCGGCAAACTCAAGGAATACGAAATGAACCCCGAAACATCGGAACTTATTCGCAAATGCTGCTCGTATGTGCTTGAGCCCACTTACCGGAGGGGTCTCGCGTGGGCAATCGCCAAGAAGGATGTCTTTGCGACAAGTGTTCACCTTGACCACAGCGTATACAATGACGAATTGTCCTTTAGCGAAGCTGAACTGACGACTCTGCGAAACAACATTCATAACATTGTGAATGATGTCGATGTATTCGATCCGAACTCAGAATTCAGATATTATGAAGTTGCTTTCGCCATTGGGCTCACTGACGGCATCAAAGTCTATAAGAAACTAGACAAATTATTGTCTCCAAGATTTGCGGAATTGCGTGGACTCCTTGAACGTGAGATACGGGACGGTTGTGCCGCGCCGATCGTCTCTAGCCCCACCCGCTCAGGTCCGCCCAAACTGTCGCTTGTCTGGTCGGCGCCCCAAGGCTCCATCCAATGAGCGTGGCGACCGTCCTTTCGGAGGTGAGACCGTCGCGCGTCTCGCGGCCGGGCGCAAAAGTTGCCAGTTCTGCAAAACAGAAACATCGCAAGTCGAAGTACCGCGACGCGCATTTTATCAGGACGGTCAAATCATTAGCCGACGCAGGGCGCTTAAGCGCCCTGCTGCCGTCTATAGTATGTGTATGTGACTGGGATTCCACCACGTCAGTAGTCGACTCCAAGCTGTTGGAGACATGCTTCTCAACAGACTCATTGCGTGCGACCATTCAGCCGGGAAGTCCGCCTCGCGCGATACGCACCTGGGACGAACACCACCGCGCTCCCTCCTCGAGGGCTCACAGAGTTGCAGCGCCGTGGCGAGACACCACGTCGATGGTGCGGGCGATGTGTGCGCATGCGGCCCTTGCCAGCTGCGGCGAGCACCACGCAATGAGCGTGAATCTTGGAAAGGAGTTCGAGTCTCAGGTTCTCGCCAAAGGATCTGAAGCAAAGAGATTCTTGACGAACCGGATAGCGTATCACCTGCGCACAGCACTCCGGCGGCGGGTCGAGTTCTGGTTCGTTCTCGAGCTGAGCGAGCCGCCGGCGCGCCGACTGCACTTCCACGGCGAAATTGCTTGTACGGCGACTGAGGCTAAGAGAGCCCGAAAGGCATTGCGGGCGGCCGCAGGAGAGTGGGATCCCTCGGCGCGACGGCATCAGGTGCATACCGATCCTCGCCCGGATGTGGGTCAAGTGAGCTACGCCTTCAAACAGGAGCCCCTCCTTGTGACTGAGCGATTCCTGAACCTCCCCAGAGCGGAGTCCTGGCGGGACGATCCATTCATGATCACCCAAGGGCTCAAGAATAACGCGAGGAAGGTGTATGAAGCGCTGCGGAGGGTCGTTACGCTTCCCGGGAATGGATTGAGAAAGATTGCTTGAGTGCCACGCGTCGCGTGAGACGCAAAGTAGCGGTTTCGAACCCACAAAGATGCACCGCAAGCAACTTGGCTCGTTGATGCCCACGCCTCAATTCGGCAGCGGGCAAGGCGACATTTCTGTCGCCGAAGCACCTTCGGAATCCGGATCGGGGCCGCCGGAGGGATCCGCCCCGCTTCTCAGGGCGGTCCAATTGAACCCGCGAAGCCACGAGCGGACTGCGAAGTCCTAGAGGAGCCTGCGGTCCGCCAAGCCCATCCAGCCGTTGTGCGAGACGTCCGGTCTCATCCTTGTCAGTTGGGAAAATTCGGCGGTCCAGCCGGTGCGTTCGGAGGTCCGGTCCGGCGCAATTGTGGATACTGTCCGTCGTCGCCTGCTCCTATCGTCGCGCGGGGCTCGCTTGCGACCACTTGCCGCGTATGGTCTTTTGCGCAGCTAATGTCTCCGGCGAGTTAGCATCAACAGCGATCGAGGGTAACACTCATCTTTTGATGAACGAGGCGGCCGGAGGCCGCCGACTGGGCTTCGGCTGGGCAGCATGCAGGGGCGACATACGATCATTGCGCACGGTCTAATGATCTCGCACGCTCTGCGGGTCGAGGCAGCGCGCGGTCGTCTGCACGGCCGGCAGGTCCTGTCGTTCGAGGCGCTCGCCTGTCGGCTCGCCGGCGGATTCGCGCGCTCGATCGACGACGAGACGCTGCGCGAAGCGATTCAGCGGGCTCTGCTCGACACCGATCTCGGCGAACTCGACGCGATCAAAGACCTGCCCGGTCTCGCCGACGCGGCGGCTGAGACGTTGCGCAAGGCTTGGCGCGCCAACCTCGATCTCCAGGAACGCGCGAGCGCCCATCAGCGGATCGCCTCGATCGCGCGGCTCGAGCTCGCGGTTCTTGCGCGGCTGCCGGCAGGGATGAAGCGGCCGACCGATCTGGTCGCTGCGGCGACGGCGCGGCTCGGCCACGCGGCGAGGCTGTTCGGTCCCATCCGCATCGTCGGCGTCACCGAGCTTTCTCCATGCTGGCGGCCGCTGCTCGGCGCGCTCGCCGCGCGCACGCCCATTATCTGGGAGGCGGGGCCGCGCCCGGTCCCCGACTGGCTCGCGGCGATGCCGATCGCTGTCGACCGCGGGCCCACCGAGGCGCCGGCGATCTCCATCATCAGCGCCGCCACTGCTCTTCACGAGGCGATCGAAGCCATGCGCTGGGCGCGCGGTCTGCTCGCCTCTGCCGTCGCCAAGCCGCACGAAATCGCCATCGCCTCGACGAATCCGGCCGCCTACGACGACTTTTTCCTCGCGTTGCGCGCCGACGCCAATCTCGATCTCCACTTCGCCCATGGGGTTAAGGTTGTCGCCACGCGCGACGGACAAGCGGCGGCGGCGCTCGCGGACGTCCTCTTGCGCGGGCTGTCGCAAAGCCGCATGCGACGGCTCACCGCGCTCGCCAAAAGGCTCGACGGCGCCTTCGCCGCGCTGCCCGAAGGCTGGACGCGCATTCTGCCGCTCGACGTCCCGTTGGCTTCGCCGGAAGCTTGGGAGCGCTTCATCGCCAACCTCAGCGCCAAGGACTGGCCGGACGGCGAGGATCACGCCGCCGCGCTGCAGAGGATCGTCAGCCTCCTTGCCGGCGGCGTTGCGGCGGCGGCCGAAGCCGGCGAAGCGATCCTCAGCGGACAACCGCTTAGCATCTGGCGCAAGGCCCTGCGCGTTGGCGCCGTCGCGTCGCTCGACGCGACAATCGATTCGCTCAAGCAAAGCGACGGCCTGGAGGGAAGCGTCTGCGTAACCTGGATGCCGGCGGCTGAACTCGCCGCTTCGCCGCGCCCGTTCGTCCGGCTGGTCGGGCTCAGTTCCGGGCGATGGCCGCGCGGTGTCGCCGAAGACCGGCTGCTGTCGGAGCACATCGTCCCGATCGCTGAACTCGACCCTCTCCCCGTCGCCGCAGCCGATCGTCGCGACTTCGCAACTATCCAGGCGACGACCGCCCGCCAGATTGTTCTGTCGCGGCCGCGGCGCGACGCCGAAGGTCGGCTGCTCGGCCGCAGCCCTCTTTTGCAGGGCTGCGGCCCCGAGCAATACCTGCGGCGCAACGCGGTCCCCCTGCACGCCTTCAGCGAAGTCGATCGCCTACTCGCGCGGCCCAATGACTTTGCCGCGGCGTCGCAGGCGATCGCCGGCGCCGCCTGCTGGAGCGACTGGCGTAGTGACAAGCTGACGGCGCACGACGGCCTCGTCCGACCCAATCATCCAGCGATCCTCGCCATCATCGTTCGGGTGCAGTCCGCCAGTTCACTGCGGATGCTCCTGCGCAACCCCCTCGGTTTCGCCTGGCGCTACGGCCTGCGGATGCGCGAGCCGCAAGCCGGCGTCGATCCGCTGACCCTCGACCCTCCCGCCTTTGGCAATCTTGTCCACACCGTCCTCGAACACGCGCTGCGCGCCATCGAAGCGGCGGGCGGCCTCGCCAAGGCGACCGAAGCGCAGATTTCGGCCGCTGTCGCAGCGGCGGCCGACATCATCAGCCGGAACTGGGCGGCGACGGAGGCGACCCCGCCCGCGGTCGTCTGGCGACGCACGGTCGCCATGGCCGAGGAACTGTCGCGCCGGACGCTCAACTACGACGATCGCGCCATTCCCAACGCGCGCTCCTACTGCGAGACGCCGTTCGGCGGCGCGAAGCCAAAGTCGGATGCCCCAGCGCCGTGGGACCCTGCCGCCCCCGTCGACATTCCTGGGACCGGCTTTCGCATCGCCGGCTACATCGATCGGCTCGATCTCGCCGCCGACCGCTTGCACGCGCTGGTGTGCGACTACAAGACTGGCAAGACGCCCAAGGACGACATCGTACTCAATGGCGGCAAGGAGTTGCAGCGCTGCCTTTACGCCTTCGCCGTCAAGGCCCTCATCGGCGGATCGGTGAAGGTCGACGCCTCTCTCCTCTACCTCAAAGACCTCGTCGATCTGCGCCTCCCGGCGCCGGACGAGACGATGCGCCAGCTCGCCGAATACCTGCGCCTCGGCCGCGCCAGCCTGGCGAGCGGAACGGCAATCGCCGGCGAGGACGCCGGCGACGCGTACGATGATCTCGCGTTCGCGCTGCCCGCCAATTCGGGCGCTGTCTACCTGCCATGTAAGAGGGTGGCGACCCTCGAACGGCTCGGCGAACTAGCCCAGGTTTGGGAGGCGGAATGAAAATCCCGATCGTCCCCGGCCTGACGGACGACGAAGCGCGACGCGTCGCGATCGCTAACCACGGTCGATCGCTGCTGGTCGAAGCCGGCGCGGGTTCCGGCAAGACGGCGGTCATGGCGAGCCGAGTCGCGATGATGCTGGCGGAGGGAATCGCTCCCGCTTCGATCGCCGCAGTCACTTTCACCGAAATAGCTGCCGCTGAGCTGCTTGCGCGCGTTCGGGATGTCGTCGGCGCACTGCTCGGCGGCGCCGTGCCGACAGAGCTCGGCGTCTGCCTGCCGAATGGCCTGTCGGCGGTGCAGCGCGAGCGGCTGGCGACGGCGGCCGCGGCGATCGATGAACTCGCCTGCGCCACCATCCACGGCTTCTGCCAGCGCCTCATCAAACCCTATCCGGTCGAGGCGAACATCGACCCGGGAGCCAGAGTCGCAGACCGAAACGAGGCGGATCTCGTGTTCGGCGAGACGGTCGACGCCTGGCTAAGGGAGCGGCTGTCGCAGAACGACGAAAGCCTACTTTCGGAACTCGTGATCGAGGACGTCGAGGCCGCGATGGACGTCGTCGACACCGTCCTCGAACAGATGCGTAAACACCGCAACCTCACAGGGCGCGCGACCGGCGCGCTTAAGCCTCTGCTTGACGCTTACCGAGTCGCGGTCGCCGATTTCCATGGCTTCGTGACCCAAGGTCCGGTTCGCGAGCCTGAGTCGATCGAAGTCGCAGGGCATTTTCGGGCCCATCTCGACGCGCTCGCAGACGTCGGCCCGCTCGATCGGCCAGCCGGGCTCGTTCGTCTGCTCGCTGCGCCGCCGGACGCGGCGCTTCTGACGAATGGCAAGTTCCGCGCCTTCCGCCGCAAGGGCAAGTGGGAGGCGGCGGCGAAGGGCGTCGGCGTCTCGAAGATCGAGGCGGGCCTCATGCATGACGGCGCCGTCACACGCTATGACGCCTGCGGCGCCGCGTGGAAGGGGCTGTGCGGCGCGGCGAGCGCCGCGGCGCTCGCCCGGCTGATTGATGAGCTGCAACCAGCGATCAATCGCTTTCAGGCGCACAAGCGCGCGACCGGGCTGCTCGACTTCGACGACCTGCTCTTCTCGGCGCGGGACCTGCTGCGCAACCACGACGACGTCCGCCGGGCGCTGGGGCGACGCTACAGCCGGGTGCTCGTCGACGAGTTCCAGGACACCGATCCTCTTCAGGCGGAGATCTTCTGGCGGCTCTGCGGCGATTTCCTTCCGGGGGCGGATCCCGGCTACTGGCGCGCCTATGCGATCCGTCCTGGCGCGCTGTTTCTCGTCGGCGATCCGAAACAGGCGATCTACAGATTCCGCGGGGCCGACGTCGCCGCCTATCTCAGCGCGCGCGAGGCTTTCGTCGCCGTCGAGGCGAAGCGCGAAATCTCGACCAATTTCCGCTCGCGGCCGCGGGTGCTCGCCTACGTCAACGAACGCTTCGCCGCCGCTCTCTCAGCGGCCGGCCAGCCCGGCTTTACCGCGCTAGATCCCTTCCATTCTGATCTCGAAGGGCCGTGCGGCGTGATGGCGCTCGACGTCGACCTCGGCCCGCTTGACGTCAAGCCAAGCGTTGACGCGCGACGGGACGCCGAGGCGGAAACCGTCGCCGAGATGTGCGCAAGGTTGATCGGCAGCTTTGAGCTGTTCGATCACAAGACCGGCGTGAAGCGGCCGTGCCGTCCGGGCGACATCGCCCTGCTCGCCCCGACGGGGACGAGCCTCTGGCGCTATGAAGCAGCGCTGGAAGAGCGCGGCGTTCCCGTGTCGACCCAGGCCGGCAAAGGCTTCTTCCGCCGGCAGGAGGTCCAGGACCTCATCGCTGTTACGCGCGTCCTCGCAGACGGCCGCGACACGCTCGCGCTCGGCGCGCTGTTGCGCGGCCCGCTGATCGGCCTCAGCGAGGAGCAGTTGCTCGACATCGTCTGGAGCTTGCCGCGACCGGGGGACTCGCCAGAGAGCCTTCCGCCGCTGAACCTCGCCATGCCGACCGAGGCGATCCAGGACACGTATGCGCGCGAAATGGTCGAGAAGCTCCAGGCGCTGCGCAAGCTCGGCAACTCGACGACGCCGCACGCCCTGCTGTCGCAGGCCGTCGACCTCCTCCGGGTGCGGTCGATGCTCGTGCGCCGCCATCGCGGCCAGGCCGAGCGCGCGCTCGCCAACCTCGATCTCTATCTCAGTCTCTGTCGCGCCTATTCGACCCGCGGTCTGCGCGCCTTCGCCGAGGCGATGGCCGAGGCTTGGAGCGCCGCCCGCGACGAAGGCGGCAAAACGATCGAGGGCCGCGCCGACGTGCAGGAAGAGGCGGTCGCCCTCTACACCATGCACGCCTCCAAAGGACTGGAGTGGCCGATCGTCGTGCCGATCAACACGATGGGACGCCCGATGACCGGCGGCCAGGCCGTCGTCGATCGAGCCGAAGGCTGCATCTATGCGCAGATTCTGGGGGTCGAACCGGACGGCTACGAAGCCGCTCGCGCTGCGGAGGACGCGGAGATCGCCCGTGAGCGCGTCAGGCTATGGTATGTCGCCACAACGCGGGCGCGCGAACTGCTAGTCCTGCCGCGCCCAAGCGTCCCGGCGGCCGCGAACGCTTGGTCGAATCTTGTCGACCTCGCCCTCGACGCGCTGCCGTCGCTCGATCTCACAAATCTGCCTGAAACGTTCGAGGGCGCCGCCGGCGCCGCGGTCAACTCGCAGGATCGCGTTGCTTTCGCCGCCGAAGCCGCGGCGATCGCCGCGGCCCAGCGAAAGCTCGTCTGGCGCGCTCCGAGCCGCGACGAAGGCCCAAGGGAGACGGCCGTCGGCGGGCCGGCTATCCTGCTGCCGCGCGAGAATGAGGAGGCGCCGGTCGGTGAACTCGAAAAATCCGTCCAGGGCGGCCGCGAGCGTGGCCTAGTCATCCACAAGCTGTTCGAAGAGGTCCTCAACGGCGAGACCGACGACGACCTCGCCAGGCTGACGGCGCGCGCGGCGCAGCTGATTACTGAACTCGGCCGAACGGCCGCAAGGGACCCTGCCGCCGGACTCGTCGCCGCCGAAATGGCCGGCTGCGTCGTCCGTTCTCTCGCTGTGCCCGATATCGCCGTCCTGCTGCCGTCGCTCGCCGCAGAGCTGCCGGTCTACTCCAGCGTGTCCGATGGCGAGGCCGAGACGGCGACAGCAGGGGTGGTCGACGCGGCGAGCGTCGACCAGGACGGCAAGCTTGTGGCCGTGGTCGACTGGAAGAGCGACGTCGCTCCCGACTCCGGCGTGATCGACCGCTATCGCGAGCAGGTCCTAAGCTACCTCGACGCTACAGGCGCGGCCTTCGGGCTCATTGTGTTCGTGACGACCGGGATCGTGGTGAAAGTGGCTGCGCCAAGGCAGGGGACCCTCTGAGATTGAAGCGAGCCGCCATCACGCCCCGTCGAACACCGTTGATCACCAGCCCCGTCGCCATTGCGCGTTCGCGTTGTTCTTGATTTTGGACCTCACGCAAGACCGGAGTATCAAGCCGCCCTCACAATGATCGAGAAACCGCACGGCTGGCAGGTCAGACCCGCCGTGCGGTTTCGGCCGTTTGACGAAAGCGACATTCAGAGGCTGGCTGTGCTGCGCTCGGCCGCCAAAGTCTTGCGTTTGATCCAATTGAATCCGTCACCTTTGGAGAGCAGAGCGACATCTGTCGGTCCAGCAACTGTCTCATCCTTGTCCGCAGTGACTCGCGTTAAGAAGGCCGTCAAATTGACGAGAGCTTCTGCCATCGTAGCTAATACCAACTCCCGGTGAGCGCGACTCTGCGGGAGGGATTCCCGAATCGGGCTGGATTTGATTCAAGGTGGCGGACGGGGGAGGTTCGCCATGCCGATTGCGCTTCGGAAGGATTTTGACGCGGATAGCTTGCGGGCGGCGGCGCGGAAGTCGCGCGATGGCGAGCAAGCGCGCCGGCTTCTTGCTCTTGCGGCGATCTATGACGGGGCGAAGCGGATTGAGGCGGCCAAGATCGGCGGGGTGACACGGCAGATCGTTCGCGATTGGGTGGTGAGGTTCAACGCGCAGGGGCCGCGCGAGACGTTGCCACGCGCGATCCAAACTGTGATCGGTGACAGCATGTTCCGCGTTGGGCGCCCTTCGAGCGGCGCACAAACCCAAAATACGTTCTTCCCGTTCGGCTACCTATCGAGGCGTCACGGCCGCAGAGGCGCGCGTGGACGATGCCCGTTGCGATCGCAAGGCATGGACGTGCGGTCGTTGTCGTTGTCGCCTCTGAGGAGTACGAGGGACGCACTGGCGAAAGAATCGCGACGCGTTTTTCATCAACGGCAGGGCGTTCAAAGCCGGAAAGACAGGCGAAGAACGTGACGCCGTATCAGGCCAGATACTACGCTTACGACGTAACCCGGCGAGCTTCTTCGGGGCTCGACCGCCTCTCCATGTCCTTGTTTGATGCCGCGGTCGACCTTAACCCCCATCAAATAGAGGCGGCTCTTTTTGCACTCGAATCTCCGCTCTCGAAGGGTGTGCTCCTCGCCGACGAGGTCGGGCTTGGCAAGACGATCGAGGCGGGTATCGTGCTCTGCCAATTTTGGGCGGAACGTAAACGTCGGTTGCTAGTTATCTGCCCCGCGTCGTTGCGCAAACAGTGGGCGCTAGAACTATCGGAAAAGTTCAATCTTCCGACGGGAGTTCTTGACGCCAGGACACTCAAAGAAGAGCAGCGCCTTGGGCGCTCGCCGCTGGCAGAGAAGGCGGTTCTGATCGTCTCGTTCAACTACGCGAACGCGCTGCGCGAAGACATCAAATCGTTCGCCTGGGATCTTGTCGTAATCGACGAGGCTCACAAGCTGCGCAACGCCTACCGCCCCAGCAACAGGATTGGCCAAGGGATCCGATGGGCCACGGAGGATTGCCGCAAACTGCTGCTCACGGCTACTCCGCTTCAGAATTCCCTTGTCGAGCTGTACGGACTATCGACGCTTATCGATGAGCAATTGTTTGGCGACGTGGACGCGTTTCGTGCGCGTTACGCCAACGCCGGTAACAGCCTAAGTGACCTCCGTGAGCGTCTTGCAACCTTCTGTAAACGTACGCTTCGCAACCAGGTCACTGAGTACGTGCGCTTTACTGAGCGGCGCGCGATAACTCGGCCCTTTACGTCGAGTGACGCCGAGCACGCTCTCTATGAGGCGGTGTCGTCGTTCTTGCAGCGCTCTAATAGTTATGCCTTGCCCCGGCGCCAGAGGCATCTAACAGCGCTTATCTTGCGAAAGCTGCTGGCATCGTCTTCATCCGCGATCGCCGCCACTCTCGACACACTCCGCTCGAGACTGGAGACGCTCCGTGATGAGCAGATCGGAAATGATCCGGAAATAACTGAACGGTTGATCGCGTCCGAGGAAATCGAAGACGAGTTGCTCGACGATATTCTGGCTGATGACGTCTCCGAAAGCGTCGCCGACGAGCACCACGGACTCATCGACCGGGAAAAGATCAAAGAGGAGATCGAGCTCCTGCAAGAATTGGCGGCGCGAGCGCGGGCGATACCGGTCGATACCAAATCCGAGACCCTGCTAAAGGCGCTCGAAATCGGTTTTGCCCAGATGGCCGAGACCGGCGCTGCGCTGAAAGCGGTAATCTTCACGGAATCCCGCCGCACCCAGGACTATTTGAAGGCCTTCCTAGAATCTCACGGCTACGTGGGTAAAGTTGTCGCTTTCAACGGCACTAACGGCAGTCCCGAGGCCACGAAAATTTACAGCCAATGGTTGGCGGCGAATCGCGACACCGGACGAGCCTCGGGATCACGAGCGATCGACGTGCGCGTCGCATTGGTCGAAAAGTTCCGCGACGGTGCGACCATCTTTCTTGCGACTGAGGCTGCCGCCGAAGGAATAAACCTACAGTTCTGCTCGCTGGTGGTGAACTACGACTTGCCGTGGAACCCCCAGCGCATCGAGCAGCGCATTGGGCGCTGCCATCGCTATGGTCAGAGACACGACGTTGTCGTCATTAATTTCCTCAATGAGCGCAATGAAGCTGATCGCCGCGTTCTTGAGTTGCTTGGAGAAAAATTCAGTCTTTTCACCGGCTTATTTGGTGCGTCAGATGACGTGCTGGGCAGCATCGAATCCGGCGTCGACTTCGAGAAACGCATTCTTGCGATCTACCAAGAGTGCCGGACGACCGAGGAGATCGAGGCCGCCTTCCGCAGGCTTCAAGAGGAGATGGACGAGAGCATTCGCGCGCGAATGGACGATACGCGGCGCAAGCTATTCGAACGTTTCGACGAGGATGTGCATCAGCGATTGCGGATCAGGCTTGCAGATGCCAAGGCGCAGCTCGACCGAATGGGTCAGCGGTTCTGGGGCCTGACCAAATCTATTCTGCACGATCGGGCCCGCTTCGATGAAGCGGCGCTAGCATTCGATCTGGAACGCCCACTGAGCGCCGAAATCGTCGCGGGCCGCTACCACTTGATTTCGAAGTCGCAGCCGGAGGCTGGCCAGGAGCGGACGGACGAACGGAGCCGGTTTCTTTACCGCCTATCGCACCCTCTCGGTGAATATGTGGTTCAGACTGGCAAGGAGCTGGCGACGCCTCCGGCGTGTCTCGAATTCGATGTCTCGAACCATACGCCTCGCGTGCATGTCGTGGAGGCACTGCGCGGCAAGGCTGGATATCTCGTGCTGCAAAGGCTCCAGATCGATTCTTATGCGCGTGAGGATTACTTGCTGTTCTCTGGCTTTGCCGACGATGGCACAGCGCTCGATCAGGAGACGATGGAGAAGCTGCTCGGCTGCCGCGGCCGCGTCTTTGATCTGTTTACAATCCCGGCGACCGTCAGCAAACGGCTCGACGCCGATGCCGAACGTCACGCCAAGGCAACGATCAGCTTGTCGCTGGAACAGAACAGCGTCCATTTCGCTATGGCCCGCGAGAAGCTGGAGAGGTGGGCCGACGACATGGTGCTTTCCGCCGAAAAGGCACTGGCAGACACCAAAGAGCAGATCAAAGTGCTGCGCCGCCAGGCCCGTCAGGCTGTGACGCTTGAGGAGCAGCACTCCATCCAGGAGAAACTCCTGAATCTGGAGCGCCGGCAGCGCCGCCAGCGTCAGGAGATTTTCACCGTCGAAGATGAGATCATGGCGAAGCGGGATTCGTTGATCGACCAGCTTGAGCGACGGCTTGCGCAGCGCACGGAAACCGAGCCCCTCTTCACCATTCGCTGGCGGGTCGTTTGATCCTCCGCGCAACACTCTTGAATATGAAGCAGGACGAGTGATGAGCCAGAAGTTCGAAAAGCTGAAAATCCTGCTGAAGGAGCTATTCCAGCTCGATCAACCCGATCTGGATTTCGGCCTCTATCGGATCATGCACGCCAAGAGCGCCGAGGTGACGCAGTTTCTCGACAAGGACCTGCTGCCGCAGGTGCAGCGGGCCTTCAGCCTCTACAAGGCATCCGACAAGACCGAATTGGAGAAGGAGCTCGCCAAAGCGATCGAGCAGGCGCAAAGCCTCGGTGCTGATCCGGAGACCTTGCCGAAGGTCAAGGACCTGCGCGCCAAGCTCGCCAACGACGCGGTCGATATCGGCGGGCTTGAGAGCGAGGTTTACGACCACCTGTTCAGCTTCTTTCGCCGCTACTATTCGGAAGGTGACTTCCTGGCCAAACGCGTCTATCGACCGGGCGTATACGCGATCCCTTATGAGGGCGAGGAGGTTAAACTCCACTGGGCCAATCGTGATCAGTACTACATCAAGACCAGCGAATATCTCCGCGACTATGCGTTCCGGCTGAAGCCGGATGATGTGGCCAATCCCATGCGCGCCCACTTCCGACTGGTTGATGTTGCCGAGGGTGAGCACGGAAACCTCAAGGCGCCCGAGGGCAAAGATCGTGTCTTCACCCTTGTAGCGGAGGATTTCATCGCAGAGGAAGACGGCGATCTGGTTCTGCGCTTTGCCTACCGCCCGGCGACGTTGATCGATTGGGCAGAAAGCGAGCGGGAGGGGAAGAAGAAGCCGCCCGCGCAGAAGGACCTCACGGCGTCCGCCGCCAGCCGCATTCTGGCCGTCAAAGACGCCATCTTCACGCCGTGGATTGCTGAGCTTTCCAAGCCACACGTGAACCTGAACGGCGAAACGCCAGGCTATTCCCGTCTCGAAGGGCATTTGAAGCGCTATACCGCCCGCAACACCTTCGACTATTTCATCCATAAGGACCTCGGCGGCTTTCTGCGCCGCGAGCTGGACTTCTACATCAAGAACGAGGTGATGCACCTTGACGACATCGAGAGCGACGCTGCGACGCGGGTCGAGCAATATCTCTCGAAGATCAAGGTGATCAGGCGGATTGCCGGCAAAATCATCGACTTCCTCGCCCAGCTTGAGGATTTTCAGAGAAAGCTGTGGCTGAAGAAGAAGTTCGTTGTTGAGACGCAATATTGCGTTTCGCTGGACCGGATTCCTGAAGAGCGCTACCCGGAGATCGCCGCCAACGATGCGCAGCGCGAGGAGTGGGCGAAGCTCTTTTCGATCAAAGAAAAGGAAGGATACTCGGCACCGCTATCCGTTGAGTTTCTGAAACAGAATAATTCGCTCGTTCTAGATACAGCCCTATTCGATGCGCATTTCTTAGAGAGTGTCCTTTCTTCGCAAGATCGATTGGACGACGCGCTGGGTGGCATCATGATTCACGCCGATAACTTTCAGGCGCTCACTTTAGCCCGCGGGCGCTTTAGCGACACTATCAAATCGATCTACATCGATCCTCCCTACAACACGGACAGCAGCTCGATTCCGTATAAAAACAACTACAAGCATTCCTCATTTGCGACTATGATGAGAGATCGAATTGCCGCCTGCCACCCTCTGTTAAGGCAGGATGGCGCGATTTTCGTAAGCATCGACAAGACGGAGCGAACCATCCTGGAGCATGCTCTCGATCAAGTGTTCGGAGCTGAGAACCACATCGAGGAACTGATCTGGACGCAGGCGACCGCCAATAGCCAGCTGCCGAACTACTCCACCAACCACGAATACGTGGAGGTCTACGCGTGCAATCGTGCTTCGGTGGAAGCTGACAAGGCAATGTTCCGTGAGCCCAAGCCCGGTTTCTCTGAAGTCATGGAACTAGTCGCGACGTTGGACCCTGACTATCCGTCCCTCAGCGACGTGTCGAAAGCACTGCAGGCGCTCTTCGAAAAGCACAAAGAAGAGTATCGAGCTGAGGTTGAAGCGACTGGGCAGGAATGGGATGCCGACGCGAAACGTCAAGACCCTTGGCGCGGGCTCTATCCCTACAATCGTGCGGAGTATCGCGACGCAGCCGGGATGTATGTTTCAGAAAAGGAGGCTAGGCAGCGCAACGCGAAGCTTTGGGTATGGAGTGAAATCCCTACCGGCGCGCCGGCATCCAAGCAATCCCCAACCACCAAGGACCCACACCACCCAAATTATCGATACTACAAGCCTGTTCACCCGGTGACTGGCAAGCTCTGTCCACATCCGCAAAGTGGATGGAAATTCCCGGCGAAGTCGGACGATAACAATGCTGATCGCCGGTCTTTCGAATCTCTGGAATCTGACAAGCGGATTGCTTGGGGAGACGACGAAAATAAGGTTCCAAGGACAAAAGGGTTCCTCCACGAAGTGGAGACCAACATCGGTACCAGTGTATTCTATGAGTACAACGACGGCGAGGCTGAACTTGGTAATATGTTTGGTGAGTCTGGCCTCTTCCTGTCTCCGAAAAGTTCGAAGTTCGTAAAGAAGTTCGTGCTCCAGTCAACCAAGGCGGACAGTTGGTTTTCGGACTTCTTTGGCGGAAGTGGGAGTTCGGCCCACGCCGTCGTTCAGGCCAACCGGGAAGACGGCGGGCGACGGAAGTTTCTGACTGTTGAAATGGGCCACTATTTCGACACGCTCACCAAACCGCGCATTCTCAAGGCACTTTACGCCAGTGATTGGAAAGGCGGCGCGCCGCGCTCAGGTGACGGGGCGAGCGCCATAATCAAGATCGTTCGTCTCGAGTCGTACGAGGACGCGCTCAACAACCTGGTGCCCGTACGCAGCGTCCTTCAGGAGGACCTGCTGTCTTCGGTTGAAGCGCAGGGTGCCGATCGCCTGAAGGAGCAATACATGCTCCGGTACATGCTGGACGTGGAGACGCGCGGTAGTCAGTCGCTTCTGAACGTCAAAGCCTTTTCAGACCCGACTGCCTACAAGCTGAAGGTCAAACGGCCGGGCTCAGACGAAAACCGTGAGGTGAATGTCGATTTGCTGGAAACCTTCAACTGGCTGGTCGGCCTCGCCATTGACGGCATCACCGCACCGCGGACCTTCACCGCCGAGTTTGAGCGCGATGCCGAAGGCCGGCTCGTCCTCAAGGGGCGTCTGCGCCAGGAAGTTGCCGGCCGCTGGTGGTTCCGCACCGTGACCGGTACCACGCCGGATGGGCGCCGCTCGTTGATCATTTGGCGCAAACTCACCGGCAATCCCGAGCAGGACAATCTCGTCCTTGACACATGGTTCACCCGCGCCGGCTATTCCGCCAAGGACAGCGAGTTTGGCGTCATATACGTCAATGGCGACAATAATCTGGAGAACCTGAAAACCGCCCATGACACCTGGAAGGTTCGCTTGATCGAAGAGGACTTCCATCGGCTCATGTTTGACGCGGAGGGCTTGTGATGCCGCGCGGACGCCCGCGTAAGGATGCGGCTGTAGCCGCCGCATCCACCACGCCGCGACGACGCGTGAATGGGAGACCGCAGGTTCGCTTCATCCACAAGCTGGCCCTGAACCAGTGGCTGCTCTCGTTGTTCGATGTAAAGCGGTTCGAGCAACTGGCGGAGCACCTGCGCAATGAGAAGCTGGAGGGGATGGACGAGAACAACGTCCATCATTTCCATCATGCGCTGACGGCGCAGCTTTTCAACCTGACCAAGCTGCCAACTGAACTGCTGCTTGAATATGACCAGAACATCGTCCGCCACACGCAGCGCCTGAACGAACGTCGAATTACGCGCGGTGAACTGCCGATAGTATGGAAATATTTCCAGTATTTGACCCTCCTGTTCACCGAGATCTACCTCGACCGCTACTTCCGCGATCCAACGGCGCTGCTGAAGGCGATCAACGAGCAGGTTGCCGCCTGCAATGCTGACAAGCCGGAGGGCGACCACATCGCGTCCTTCAACGACGAAGACGAGGCTTGGTCGCAGATCAATAAGATCGCCTATTGGAGCGCGACCGGCAGCGGCAAGACGCTGCTGATGCACGCCAACATCCTGCAGTACCAGTTCTATCTCGACAAACATGGGCGTCGTCGTGAGCTAAACAGGATCATTTTGCTCACCCCGAACGAAGGGCTCAGCCTGCAGCATATGCGCGAGTTCGATGCTGCGGGCCTTGCGGCGGAGTTGTTCCAAAAGGATGGCACCGGACTGTTTGCCGGGCAGAGGATCGAGATCCTCGACATCCACAAACTGAAGGACGAGATGGGAGACAAGACGATCGCCATCGAGGCTTTTGAAGGGAACAACCTTGTCTTGGTCGATGAGGGCCACCGAGGCGCTTCGGGCGGTGAGGAAGGCGCCTGGATGCGTTTCCGAAATGCGCTCTGCGAGAAAGGGTTCTCTTTCGAGTACTCAGCAACGTTCGGACAGGCAGTGAAGGGGAACCGGTCGCTCACCGATCTCTATGCCAAGAGCATCTTGTTCGACTATTCCTACCGCTATTTTTACGGCGACGGTTTCGGCAAGGACTACCAGATCCTCAACCTTGACGAGGGAACGCAGGCAAACCATCTCGAAGCCTACCTAGTCGCCTGCCTGCTGGCCTTCTTTCAGCAACAGCGGCTCTACAAGCAGCAGAGCTTCGCCTTCCGCCCTTTCAATATCGATAAGCCGCTCTGGATTTTTGTCGGCGGCAGCGTGACGAAGACGCTCGCCTCGCGCGATGCATCCGACATCATCGAGATCCTAAAGTTCCTGTCGCGCTACGTGTCCGATCGCGCCGGGAGCATTGAACGGATCGGGCGCGTCCTCAATCAGGGGCTTGTCACCGCTGGCGGGAAGAACCTCTTCGCAGGTCGCTTCACCTATCTCAACACGCTTGGCCTCACAGCTGCACAGGTGTTCGAGGAGACGCTGGCGATCCTGTTCAACGCGGCAGGCGGCGGCGCGCTGCATGTCGAGAACCTGAAAGGAGCAACCGGCGAGATCGCGCTGCGCGTCGGCGACAATGATCCCTTCGGCGTGATCAACGTCGGCGACGACGCCAAGCTCGTTCAACTCTGCGAAAAGGAAGGGATTCCAACGGAAGATTGCGAGTTCGCAGTCTCGCTCTTCCACGCGCTCAACACGCCACAATCGACCGTCAACTTGCTGATCGGTTCAAAGAAGTTCACCGAGGGCTGGAACAGCTGGCGCGTGAGCACCATGGGCCTGATGAATGTCGGGCAAACGGAAGGCTCGCAGATCATCCAGCTCTTCGGTCGCGGTGTCCGACTCAAGGGTTATGGCTCTAGCCTGAAGCGCAGCGGCAAGGCGCAATTGCCGGATGAGATTGAACGTCCGAAGCACATCGGCGTTCTGGAAACACTGTCCATCTTCGGCATTCGTGCGGACTACATGGCCCAGTTCCGCGATTTCCTCGAAGAGGAAGGGCTGCCGGTCAATGATGACCGCATCGAGTTCATGCTGCCGATCATCAAGAGTCTGGGAACACAGAAGCTCAGGACCATCCGCCTCAAGAGCACGATCAACGGTGTCAATACCGAGTTTGGCGACGCGTTCCGGCGCTTGGGTCCGATCCCTACGCTGGCAACGCCAGACCCGGCGAAGGAGGAGGCGATTGCGTATCTTCAAAAGAACCAGGTGGTTCTCAACTGGTATCCGAAAATCCAGGCCATGAAATCAGGCGGCGTCACCGGCGGCGATGTCGAGACCACACCTAACCAAGCCCACCTGAATTCGAGGCATATCGCGTTCCTTGATCTCGATCGGCTCTATTTCGAGCTGGAGCGATTCAAGGCTGAGCGTGGCTGGTACAATCTCAACCTATCCGCGGATGGGATCGCCGACCTTCTTGCCGACCAGAGCTGGTATCAGCTTCTCATTCCGGCCGAAGAACTCGCATGCGACTCTTACGAGAAGGTCCGTCTCTGGGAGGAGATCGCACTATCGTTGCTCAAGAAGTTCACCGAACGCTACTACACGTTCCGCAAGCGTGAATGGGAGCTGCCCCATCTCGAATACCGCGACTTGACTGAAAACGACCCGAACTTTCCAAAGGGGCGAGACGAGAATGGCGAAGGGTATTATCGCATCCTGTTAGACCGGTCGCAGGAAGAGATCGTCACCAAACTCAGTGAACTCAAGACCTCGATCCAAAACGGCATGCTGAAGCCGTGGGAATTCAGCGGCCTGAAGGCAATCTGGTTTGGCAGGCATCTGTATGAGCCGTTACTGTATCTCGATCAGAGCATCGTCGAGGTGAGCCCAGTACCACTCAACAAGGGGGAGCGGAGTCTCGTCGAGGACGTGAAGGCCTTTCATGATGGCGGCAACGCCTTTTTTGCTGACAAAGAGTTGTACCTGCTGCGAAACCTTAGCAAGGGCCGGGGGGTCGGCTTCTTTGAAGCAGGTAATTTCCATCCCGACTTCATCCTGTGGCTGATTGTCGGCGCTCGCCAGTTCATCGCATTCATTGACCCTAAGGGCATCCGCAACCTAGGCTTCAACGACCCCAAGATTCAGTTCTTCGAGACAATCAAGGATATCGAACGCCGTCTCGGCGAACGATCTATCACCCTCAGCAGCTTTATCATTTCAAACACCCCGTCTCACGTGATGAGTCTCCTCTGGGCGGTCGACAAAACAGCGATGGACTCTCGAAACATACTCTTTCAGGAAGAGGACAAAGGGACCTATGTCAGCGAAATGATGCACCGGATTGCTGCGTCAACAACCGTGATTTGAGAGCGATTTCCGAATGTCGCTTCAAACCGGCCGCCTCTCGCGGCCGGTCTTCTTGATTCGCCGACAACTCGGCGATGCGCGGTCACTCAGTCTTCGCTCGTCCTCTTCGCGGCGTGCGCCCAATTCGCAATTGCACGTTCTCGCGCAACCGAATTGGAAACGCTGTGAAGCGGCCTGGGGTCCCAGCGCCGATCGGCGTGAAAAGTAATTGAAATGATTGAGTCGGCTGGGGTCAACTCGGCGGCTGATTCACACGACTCGGGGAAGGGTGGGCCAAGATTGATCGCGTTCCCTCGGCGCAGCGCCGCACGGGAGACGGCAAGGCGTGACCCACGACCGTTGCCGCGTACCTCGGGCGGTCAATCCCATTTTCTGGCTCGTTACAACGTTACAATCTCGAGTGGTCTCAACAGCCTAAGATATTGATAATGTATTAGTTTTTATCACGCGCTCAGAGTTCAATCCTCTCTTGCAGCACCATCTTTCCCTTGAAAATCAATGGCCTGGGACACGGCCACTCCCCTTTCCCCTGCGAACGGAACGCGAAAATCCCCAGGGAAATTCGCCTCGGCTTGGGGAAAATCCGGGGAGTTTGTTCAGGTCATGTTCGCGGGTTCGACCGGCTTAGAGGGGCGATGCTGTCCACTCTGACCCGTGGCACCGCTCATCTCATCTTCATTGCCCGTCGCCGGCTGACCGATGGCGCTCTCAACGCTCGGCCGCACCGAACCAGCGGGCGGGTATGCGGCGTCATCCTCAACCACGTCGCCCCGCAATCCGAAATCGAAACGGCTCCCGGCGGCATGACGGTTGCGTTCGAGGCCCAACTCTGGGGCCAGGAATGCGCGGCGGAGACAGCTGCCGAACGCGCCTAGCCGAAGCAAAGAAAAGACCGGCAGGGACGGCCATCCCATCCTGTCGAAAGCGAGACGCCCGATCAACACAGCGTCACCCCTCCTCTGGGGCCATGTGGCGCAAATGGAAAGGACAACGCGCCATGAGCAGCTCGTCGAAGGTGGTCATGTTCAGCGCCTTCCAGAAGCCGGTTGCATTTTCTTCAGTCTCGGTTCCAAGCGAGAAAATCGTCTCGCCGGGCGACAGCGAGAAAACCGCCGAACCCTCAGAAAACATCGGCCTCGCGGGCCTATCGGGCGACACAGCCTCAGCGCAGTTCGGGAGTAAGGCGAAGTCGTCCAGCTCGAAGCAAGTCAAAGCCCCAGGATCGAACCTGAAGGGCGCGGTCGAAGTGATCCCGACCCCTGGCCCCGAGGGCTATAAGCTCGATTGCAGCTCAATGACCGCGACCCAGCTTCACCTCGCCTACGGCGGAGAGTACACGTCGTGGCGAAACAGCAAGTCCCGGTGCAAGACGAAGCACTGGCCGTGGGCGGCCGAGTGGGAAACGTTCAAGGGCTTCCTGTTGAGCATGGGACCGAAGCCGACGCTCGCCCATACCCTCGACCGGAAGGACAATTCCGTCTTGGCCTATGGCCCCGGCCTATGCCGCTGGGCGGATAAGGTCACCCAGAACAACAACAAGGGGAACAACCTCAAAATCCAAGTGCCCCTAACTGGCGAGGTCCTCACCGCCCAGAAGCTGGCCAAGATGCGCGGGGTCAAGACCAAGACGGTCTACAAATGGCACGCCGCACTTTATAGCCCGCTAGAAATGTTGGCCGGCAAGAAGAACAAGTCACTCCACGCCCTGAGCATGGAGCTTGATAAGCTCGCCTCCGTTCTCCCCTCGAAGGTCAAGAAGGTCCCCCCGAAGAAAGCAGTGCCTCCCCCATGGGTTCTCCGGTCAAACGAGGGTCCCACCGAGGAAGATTATGACTACTACCTTGAGACCGGCAAAAAGCGGAACAGCCGGGCCGACAAGCAGCGCGCCGAATACGACGCGATGGTTGAGTGGGCGAACCGCTATAACGCGGGGCTCCCGGTGCCCGAGAAGGTAGTCGGCGAGTACTACAGCTACCAAGTCCCCTCCGAGCCGGTTTCGAAACCGGAAAAGGTCACGGAGACCTGCGCTTCGCTTCCTCCCGAAGACGAGGCGGAAGATGAAGACGACGAATTTGACCCCAACGACTAGGCCCATGATTGGGCTCCCGTCACAGTCTCACTCGATGCGCGATCGGTGGCGATTTGGAGACGTCGGGACCGAGGGCGCGACGCGCAATCCCGCCGCGCCTCCTCGCTCCCACCGCCGAAGCTGACGGCCTTTGCCTCGACCTGGCGCGCGCTGAGCGACGCTGTTCCGTGCGCCAGGACACGCCCGCGCATGACGGCAAGAGGCTCCTACCTCAAACGGTATTCGGCCGTCCAGGACGACAATAGAGGCCGCCAAGGTTCTTTCGGATGGTCTCCCCCCAAACCCCAAAGGGCGGCTCCGACGGGCTCGCGGCCGTCCTTGCGGGCTTCGGCCGGGAAGGCTTTCGTTCTCGATTGGCGTGTCCGGCCAGAGGAGGAATGGGTATTTGATATCGTAAGTGCAAGTACTTGCATCAAGACTTTTAGAAGATAGTAAGCGGTCGGCGGTTACCGTGTCCGTGATCATGAGGAGGCGTGGATGGCCGCAAAGAGGATGTCGGCAACCCGAAGGGACGTCGAACGGCTCCTGGCCGCGCCGAACGAAGACCCGATCGAACTCGCTAAGAGACTCGCCGCGCTCGAAGTGGAAGACCCTGGAAGCATAGAGGACATCGCCAAGAGCGCGGACGTCAGCCGACGAAAGCTCTACTATCTCGTGAATATCTGGAGGACCCTCGGACACGTCCCGGCGTCGCGGCTGGCTGCGATAGGGTGGACAAAGGCGTCAATCATCGCGCAGCAATTCAAGGCCAGCGAGGAGGACGGGGATCGGGACGCGCTTGTATCGCAGGCCCTCGCCCACGCCGAGCACTACACGGCCAAGGAGCTGCCTGCGATCCTCAACGGCGAACCGCCGAAGCCCAAGGCGCACAGCCTTCACCTTCGTATGACCCCAAGGCAGTACAAAGTCTTCGAGACCGCCCTGCTCAAGTTCGGAGCAAAGAGAACCAAGAAGGGTCGAGGGCTCGTCAACAAGGAGAACGCCTTGATGAAGGCGCTCAGAGCCCTGCCGGGGAGTGATTGGTAGCGATTTCGAGACGCCAAGAATGAACGTCGCGACGCGCTATCCCGCCAGAACCCCCACTTGCTGCCGCCGGCTTTGACGGCCTCTGCCTCGACCTGGTGTGCGCCGAGCGTCGTTGTTCCGTGCGCCGGGACACGCCGCACATAATGTTGAGAGGCTCCGCACCTCAATCGGCAGTGATAGAGGCCGTCACCGTTCTTCCGACGGGTCCCGCTCACCAAACCCAACGCGCGGCCCCCGGTCCTGTGCGGCTGTCCCTGCGAGCCTATATTGTGCAGCTGTCGATCGTATGCGACTACCCGCACTGCGGATGATCAAGGTCGCGAAGTAGCTCATGCAAGTACTTGCACGTATCGCCGGACTCGAATTGGCCTTCGCCGCTCATCGCTTGCCCACTTGTTTCGATCGACGTCGGTATATCCGGTGCTCAGCGGAACACAGGCGCGACCCGCCTCCCACCGCGCATCCGAGGTGGCCGGGCTCAGGCTTGCCGGGACCCCCAAATCGTCGCAGACTTAGGCGCTAGCTGGCCACCTACCGGACGTCGGTTTCGCAAGCGGTTCGTCAGGAGGGGTGCATGAGCCATCCTACGATTGATTTCTGGGTCTCTGTCGGCAGCACGTATTCGTACCTCACTGTCATGCGACTTGCCTGGGTTTCGAAGGAAACGGGAATAGATTTTCGCTGGCGGCCGTTCTCGGTGCGAGCGATCATGATCGAGCAAAACAATGTTCCCTTCCGCGGCAAGCCGGTCAAGATGGCTTACATGTGGCGTGATGTTGAACGGCGTGCGCAACTGTATGGTCTGCCGGTCCGCCTTCCTGCGCCCTATCCGCTCACAGAGTTCGATCTGGCCAACAAGGTCGCCATCGTAGGAGCGGCGGAGGGCTGGTGCCCAAGGTACATTCAAGCGACCTACAGGCGCTGGTTTCAGAGTGGAGAGGAGGCCGGCTCCGAGCCCAATCTCTCGGATAGCTTGCGAGAAATCGGCCAGCATCCAGAAGCCGTCATCGCAGTGGCGCGCAGCGAGCCAATTCAGAGAGGATACGACGAAGCGACGCAGGAGGCTAAGTCTCTTGGAGTTTTCGGGTCCCCGACGTTCGTCGTGAACGGCGAGGTGTTTTGGGGTGATGACCGCCTGGATGACGCGATCAGCTGGCTACGTCATGGACGATTGACGCCAGCATCGTGAGGTTGTGAGCTTGCCGCAAGAACGAACGATCCGCATCAACCGGGCTCCGGTCCTAACCCTGTGGGCGGCGGTCGTCGCCGAACGGCTGGGCTTCGATCCCGATGCCGCGCTGACCCTTGGACGGGCGGTGGCGGGTCTCAACGCATACTCCAAGGGCGTCTCGCTCGGGCTATTCGAACCGTCATCGAAGGCTGTCGACGAGCATCTTCAGAAAGCGAAGACCGGGACCACTCTGCACGTCGACCTTATGCACCGCGCCGTCCCGGTCACGAGCACGGCCGAGGGTCTTCGAGCCCTGAGCAAGGATCGACCGATCACGCCGGCCAGTGTGGAACGCTACTTGGAGAGCAAGTTCGGTGAAAATCTTGGCTCCGCAAGGCGCGCGATGGCGAAGCTCGCGAACTCACTGCCGCCTGCGGAAATCGCGGCACGAGCGTACCACCTCTATGAGGAATTTCGCCCAGCGATCCCCGCCGGCGTCAAAGGTTGGGGCGCAGCTGGCGAGCTCGATCTTGATGTGATCGAGGGGCTTTCCGAGCGTTGATGAACGATCGCGGTGTCGAAGCGTTGATCGCCTAGATTGGTGACGGCTCGCTAAGGCGCGATTGCATGCAGTTACTTGCACACAACGATCGCCGATCCGCCAGGCTGCAGAGCAATGGACGCGCCCTCATGTCGCGCGCTTTGTACGCCGAGAAGAGAACGCCGAACCCGCGGGCTGCGCCGACCCGTGGGGCTCGGCATTCTTGGAAGCCAGCGCCGCTTCGACGATCCCGGACAACCAAGCCAATTCCGGTCCTGACAGACCGACCAGGCGAGTGGAGATGTCGAGGTACGCGCGCGCTTGATCAGGCCCGGCGGCAATTCGGAGGTGAACGGCTTCGCGGGGTCAACTTCAAGCACCGCTGCAATCAACGGCGATCCACGCCGCGATTAGGCAGGCAAGACGGCTCTCTTTCCTCACGCGCGGAGGCTCACCAGCAAGTGATTTGACCCGCCGCTCCCACTCGATACGCGACAAATCGCGACATGAGGATTTGGTTAACCCCATCCACGCCTTTAGGTCACGTTTCCGGCGGAGAGGCTCATTTTCCTTTACCTGATCGCTGTAGGAGCATGGTGTAAAGCGACATCAATCGGGACCGAAGGCCCGGTGGCGAAGATCATGCTCGATGCGCCTATCAGGGGCGAGATCGTTTGGGCGACCACGCGCGGGTGGCTGATCAATCGTTGGGCGGGGCGAAGCCCATGGGAGGCCGACGTGAGCCTATTGTCGAAAGCCCTTGACGGCACGCTCCGCACCTACGTCATGCTTGGCGTCGCCGCTTACGCCATCCTAGCGATTTCGTTCTTCGCGCCGCTGATCGTGGGCGTCGTCGTTGGCGGCGGTATGGCCGTGGGCTGGCTCTGGCTCCTGGTAAAAGTCTTGTCGAAATTCGATCGAGTCAAACACTGCGAGCCGACGCCCGAGCGCGTCCAGGATGTTGAAGATGTCGAGGAACACGCAGGCACCGTTCCCACGCCGCTGAACGTGGCGGGCTTCTGGACGGAGCAAGACCGGATCAACGCCGAAGTCTATCAGCGCGCGGTCGAGAGGAACTCCGCCAAGCGGCGGCAAGCCTGACAAATCAGGCTTGGCGGTGAAGTCAATTTCACGATCGCGGATGGCAGCCACCCGGGCCGGGAAGACGGCGCGTCTAAGGGACCGACGATGGTCCTTTCCCGCCATCGTCCGAGCGCCTCAGCGAACACAATCTCCCATGCGACCGCTTCGCCAGGACTCGCCGGACTGTATTGGCGATCATCGCGGACATGTGCGAGCCGGTTGAAGAACTGGATGCCCTGGACGCGGTTGACCGCGAAGGTCGGCTCGGCGACGTGCTGGCGGTAAGGCTGACGTTCGAAGAAGGACATAGAAACTCCAACCCGACGACAGACAAGATGTCGCTGAGCCAAGCCAAGCGCCAAAAAACGACAAATACGCCCAGGTGCACCGAACAGGCGGAGCCAACGATCCTTACTGTCCCTTTCGGTCCCTCAATGCGGGGACAATCCTCATGAAGTCCTCGCACAGTTCCCCCACGCCCTCCAGCCGATCCTTTGCCTCGGCCGTCATTCGGTGGAGGGTGACGGCTCTCTTGAAGACAGGCCCGTCCGCGTCGCCCTGAAGCACCAGCAGGTCTCCGTCGCCCTGCAGCGTCAATCGAAAGCGATCTAGCGTCGTATCCTTGCCCTCCACAACGTCGAAGGCGCGGCCGGACGCGCCGAGCAAACCGTTAGTCCCCTCGAATGAGACGTACGGCCAGGGAAAATAGGCGCAGAGCTTTGGGCTATGTATGGTCCCAATCAGGCGGCCACTAGTAGAGTCGAGACTTATCCAAACAACATCTTCGGGCGCGGCGGCGGTCGTGCCACCGTCTATCGCCTCGCCCTCACCGTTCCACCAGGTCCCCCTAAAATGCGCGTCATCTCGAAGCCACGACGCTAGCTTGGTTACATTTGTGACGACCGTGTCGCCGTTTTGCAAAAGACCAAACAGCACAACCAAAATAGGGCCAACAAAGAGCGCAGCTTTCCATATCTTTGCCCAAATGGACGAAGGGCGCTCCTCTTGTGGCGATGGCAGGTGCCGTCGCGGACGTTTCGACATTGAACTAACTTAAATAAGTTGCTGAGGCGGCGCGACACTAGGCCGAGCCCTGCTTCGCGGCAACGCTGCCAGCCCGTTATCCCACCCCGATACGGCGCGACCGAGCCGTCCAGGCGTAGGTGCAACAAACCGATTGAATGTCTGCGATGGATACGCGGCCGTGTTTCTCCGGGCCGTCAGATCGCACTGCTCGCGCATTTTGTGTTTCGGATCGAAGGGGGAGTGGTCCGCAACCGCCTGCGCTGGAGATTGGCGGACGAGCTTCAAAGGCAGGTCGGCTTCGAGTGCGTCGGATTGGAAGATAGGAAAGCGATTGAGATTGCCGACCTCGTAAGACCCGACATCCCAATCCTGAATGACGTCAGAGCCGAGCCGCATGGGGGGACAGCTCCAGAAGGCCGACTGGCTAAGGTAGCGGCGGCTGGTGGATGCAAGTACTTGCACGAGATTTCCGGCGCTTTTTCCTGTACAGGTAACCCCAATTCCATCAAGATGGGATCATTGATATTATTGATGAAAAGTCCCCTATGGCCGGTCGCCAATGGTCGATTGGCAGAGGGCCGGGAGCTAAGAGCTATGTTCAAAGAAATGGCCAAAAAGGTCCACGCGAGACTTGGTTTGGCGACGATCGCTCGCAACAAACTCAGCAAGAGCAACCTCGATGTTGTGTGCGAACTGGTCAAGGACCCGAGTGACGTTGAGATCGTGCGTTCGACCTCGGTCGAGGCGGCGGTTGCCACTCCAGAGGTCAAGCTGGAGGCCGAGCCCGTTGTCGCGGCTGACACGGTCAAGTTCGTGGTTCGCATTCGCTCGATGAGCGACAAGTGGATTACACTTTGCGAGCCGATGCCCAACGGCGGCACGATCTGGGTGTACCGCCCGCACCTGCTGGCCATCAATCACCTGCCCGGCAGCGACAACAGCGAACTTGTCGTTCCGCTCAAGGTCGCCAAAAAGAAGGGGTGGGCGGCGTAGCCAGGGATCGTAACGGCGGTACGCCTGAGCGCGCCTCGCAGATGACGAACCATGCGAGGACGCGATCGACCCAGCTTTATGATCGTCGGCACGAAGAGATGAGCCTCGAGGACATCCAGCGGATCGGGATTTGAAATGACAGCTCAGGATAGCGACCGCAACATCTTGGTTGCAGCCCTAGAGGCCACGCTTCCTCGGTGGGAGGAGTGGAAGCGCGAAAAGAGCCTACTAGTGGATCGAATCTAACACTTGATGCCCGCGTCTGACGGCGGCGATGATTTTATTGGGGTCGGCGGTCCAGGTGAAGGGTGCGGATTGCAGGTTGTGCTCTTCAAGGAATCGGTTGATG
>JBEKVR010000032.1:0-53540 GCA_049513815.1 Roseiarcus sp.
CCGCCGTAACAGCCATGCGGCCCGCAGTACGCCTCGGCGGGCGCAGTCGTCGCAACAGCGACGCCGCCCCCGAGGGCAAGCGCCGCGACCGCGGCGACTAAGGTTTTCTTGACGTTCATGCTCATCACTTCCTCCAGCTCACTCACGTCGCGCCGATTAGGTCGGCGCGGATGTCTGCTGCGCCGGGACCTTGCGGTCACCCCGGCCTTCGTGAGGAATGCTCGGTCCAGAACCCGGCGGGCTTGGGCCGGAAAAACGGCGGCGCGGCGCCGTTTGCGACACAGAAGTAAAAATATCGCGATCACCGCGTAGTTTTCTGAACGTCTGTTCAGACAAGGCCTTACGTCCCGGCGCGCGCAAGCTCGCGCTTCAGCTCATCGTCGGAATGGCGAAGCTCGCGCCCTCCTTGACGCCCGACGGCCAGCGCGACGTCACCGTCTTGGTCTTGGTGTAGAAGCGGAACGCGTCGGGCCCGTGCTGGTTGAGATCGCCGAAGCCGGAGCGCTTCCAGCCGCCGAACGTGAAGTAGGCGACCGGCACCGGGATCGGCACGTTGACGCCGACCATGCCGACCTGAACCTTGGCGGCGAAGTCGCGCGCGGCGTCGCCGTCGCGGGTGTAGATCGCGACGCCATTGCCGTATTCGTGGTCGTTGCACAGGCGAAGCGCCTCATCGTAACCGGCGGCGCGGACGACCGACAGCACCGGGCCGAAGATCTCTTCCTTGTAGATGCGCATGTCCTTGGTGACGTGATCGAACAAACAGCCGCCCATATAGAAGCCGTTCTCGTAGCCCTGCAACGTGAAGCCGCGGCCGTCGACCAGCAGCTTGGCGCCTTCCTTCACGCCGAGATCGACGTAGCCCTTGACCTTGTCGAGATGGGCGCGGGTCACCACCGGTCCGAAGTCGGTGCTGGGATCGGTCGACGGGCCGACCTTGAGCCCCTCGATGCGCGGGATCAGCCGCTTGACCAGCTCGTCGGCGGTCTTCTGGCCGACCGGCACCGCGACCGAGATCGCCATGCAGCGCTCGCCCGCCGCGCCGTAGCCGGCGCCGATCAGCGCGTCGACCACATGGTCCATGTCGGCGTCGGGCATCACCACCATGTGGTTCTTGGCGCCGCCGAAGCATTGCACCCGCTTCCCGGTCGCGGTTCCGCGCGAATAGATGTACTCGGCGATCGGCGTCGAGCCGACAAAGCCGACCGCCCTGATGTCGGGATCGTCGAGGATGGCGTCGACCGCCTCCTTGTCGCCGTTGACGACGTTGAGGATGCCGGGCGGGCCGCCTGCTTCGACGAACAGCTCGGCGAGGCGCATCGGCACGCCGGGGTCGCGCTCGGACGGCTTGAGGATGAAGGCGTTGCCGCAGGCGATGGCCGGCGCGAGCTTCCACAGCGGGATCATCGCCGGGAAGTTGAACGGCGTGATGCCGGCGACGACGCCGAGCGGCTGGCGCATCGAGTAGACGTCGATGCCGGGGCCGGCGCCGTCGGTGAATTCGCCTTTCATCAGATGCGGCGCGCCGAACGACATTTCGAGCACCTCGACGCCGCGCTGGATGTCGCCCTTGGCGTCGATCAGCGTCTTGCCGTGCTCGCGGGCGAGGATCTCGGCGAGCTCGTCCATGTGCCTGCCGATCAGCTCGTTGAACTTCATCAGCACGCGCGCGCGGCGCTGCGGGTTCGTCGCCGCCCAGGCCGGCTGCGCCGCCTTGGCGTTCTCGACCGCCGCCCGCATCTCGGCCTTTGAGGCGAGCGCCACCCGGCCGCGCACCGTCCCGTCCATCGGCTGGAACACTTCGCTGGTCCGGCCGGATGTGCCGGCGACATGCTTGCCGCCGATGAAATGCCCGTAGTCGATCATGGCTCGTCTCCTCGCCGCGCTCCCCGTCCCAGGTTTATGCGTGAGGATTTCTCGCACAGCAATCGCCGCTTTCGCGCAACGGCTGTGCGGAATTGTGCTAAATAGGACCTATGGACTGGGACAATGTCCGCGTCTTCCTCGCCGTGGCGCGCGCCGGGCAATTCGTCGCCGCGGCGCGGCGGCTCAGGCTCGACCATGCGACGGTGAGCCGGCGCGTCGCTGCGCTCGAAGCGGCGCTGGGCGCGCGGCTATTCGAACGGCTGACCACCGGGGCGCGGCTGACCAGCGCCGGCGAGCGTTTCCTCGTCGCGGCGGAGGAGATGGAGAGCGCGTTCCTGCACGCCCAGGCGGAGGTCTCCGGCGTCGACGTCGAGCTGACCGGCGACGTGCGCATCGGCGCGCCGGACGGCTTCGCCACCTATTACCTCGCCGAGGCGTTGCGCGATTTCGTCGTGCGCAATCCCGGCCTGCGGCTGCAGCTCGCGCCGGCGCCGCAACTGACGCCGCTGGCGCGACGCGAGGTCGACGTCGTCGTCGTCGTCGGTCTCGACACGCCGGAGGAAGGCCGCTTCGTCGCCCGCAAGCTGACCGATTACAGCCTCGGCATCTACGCCGCCGCCGCCTACCTCGCCGAGCGCGGCGCGCCGCACGCGGTCGGCGACCTCGCCGGCCATCGGCTGATCGGCTACATCGAGGAATACGCCTATTCCAGCGCGCTCGACTATGTGCGCGAGCTCTACGGCGACGCGCCGACCATTTTTGAATGCGCGAGCGCGGCGACGCAGTTCGAAGCCCTGCGCGCCGGGCTCGGCCTCGGCGTGGTCCACGATTACATCGCCCGCCGCTTCGCCGATCTCACGCACGTGCTGCCAGAGCGCCGCGCGATGCGCACGTACTGGCTCGTCACCCACGAGGACACGCGCGGCCTCGGCCGCATTCGCGCCGTCTGCGAACACCTGATCGCCTGCGTGACGAGAGACCGCGCGATGTTCGTGTAGTTTTTCCTTCCCCCGTTCGGGGGAAGGTTACGCCCACGTTCCGATGTCGACCGGCAGGCGCCGGTTGCCCCACACGCCGGGCGCGGGCGCGAAGCGGCCGGCGAGCTTGGTTCCGCACGCCTGGCACGCGCCCTGGCGGTCGAGCCCATAGGCCGCGATCGCGTAGCCGTCGCGGCGGATCAGCGGCGCGCCGCAGCCGGCGCAGAACGTCGTCTCGCCGTCGCGGTCGCGGACGTTGCCGACGTAGACGTGCTTGAGGCCGTTGGCCCTGCCCTGCTCGCGCGCGCGAACCAGCGTCGCCTTCGGCGTCGGCGGATGGTCGAGCAGCCGGTAGTCGGGATGGAAGGCGGAGAAATGCAGCGGCGTCTCGACGCCGAGTTCGTTCGCCACCCAGCGCGTCAGCGCGTCGATCTCTTCGGGCGAATCGTTCTCGCCGGGGATCAGCAGCGTGGTGATTTCCAGCCAGACGTTGGTCTCGCGGCGGAGGTATTTCAGCGTGTCGAGCACCGGCTCGAGCCGCGCCGCGGCGAGGCGATGGTAGAAGTCGTCGGAGAACGCCTTCAGATCGACGTTGGCGGCGTCGACGCCGGCGAAGAATTCAGCGCGCGGACCGGCGTGCATATAGCCCGCCGTCACCGCGACCGTCTTGACGCCGCGCGCGTGGCAAGCGGCGGCGGCGTCGAGCGCGTATTCGTAGAAGATCACAGGATCGTTGTAGGTGAAGGCGACCGACGCGCAGCCGAGCTCGGCCGCGGCGCGCGCGATCGCTTCCGGCGAAGCGCGCTCGGCGCTGGTCTCGACTTCGCGGCTCTTGGAGATCTCGTGGTTCTGGCAGAACGAACAGGCGAGGTTGCAGCCCGCCGTGCCGAACGACAGCACCGACGAGCCGGGCAGGAAGTGGAACAGCGGCTTCTTCTCGATCGGGTCGACGCAAAAGCCCGACGACAGGCCGTCAGTCGTCAAGACCATATGGCCGTCGACGTTCTGCCGCACGTAGCACAGGCCGCGCTGGCCCAGGCCAATCTTGCAGGCCCGGGGGCAGATCTCACACAGGATGCGCCCGTCGCCGAGCGGACGCGTATAATGATCGACGACTCGCATGGCAGGCTCCATTCCTCGCCGGCCGGTGACTATATATGGGGACGGGCCCGTCGCCGGAGAAGGCGCGAAGGCCCGTCGCGGAGGCAAAATGACCGCCTCGACCCGAACGCTCGCTGTCCATCCCGCCCAGGTGGCGGGGATGTTCTATCCCGCCAATCCCGCCGCCTTAAGCGCGGCGCTCGACGCCGACTTCGCCGCCGCGCCGCCCTGCCCGTTCCGGGCCAAGATGGTCGTCGTCCCCCATGCCGGGATCGAATATTCCGGCCGCGTCGCCGCCAAGGCTCTGCGCGCCCTCGACGCGCCCAAGCGCCTGAAGCGCATCGTCATTCTCGGCCCCAACCACCGCGTTCCGCTCGACGGAATCGCGCTCCATCCGGCCGCGGCCTGGGCGACGCCGCTCGGGGTCGCGCCGGTCGCCGAGGAGGCGGCGCGGGCGATCCTGTCGCTCGACGGCGTCGCGGTCGACGCGCGGCCGTTTGTCGGCGAGCACAGCCTGGAAATGGCGCTGATCTTCGTCCAGCGCCTGCTGCCGGGGGTCAAAATCGTCCCCGTCCTGGTCGGCGCCGCCGAGCCGGCGTTGGTCGAAGAGGCGGTCGAGCGCCTGTGGGGTGGGCCGGAGACGGCGATCTGCCTGTCGTCCGACCTGTCGCATTTCCTCTCCGCTCCCGCGGCGCGCGAACGCGACGACGCGACGCGGGCCAAGATCGAGCGCGGCGCGTGGAGCGAGCTGGAGCCGACAGACGCCTGCGGCTATTCGGCGCTGCGCGGCGCGATCCGCGTCGCCGAGGCGCGCAGCATGCGCACGACCGGCGTCGCCTTCGCCACGTCCGACGAAGCGGGCGGCCCGCGCGAGCGCGTCGTCGGTTACGGCGCCTTCGCCTTCGAGGAGGCGGACGCGGCGCGACTCGCCGACCCCGACCGTGCGCGCCTGTTCGCCGTCGCCGCCGCAAGCCTCGACTTCGCCGTCGCCCATGAGGGCGAAGCGCCCGAAATCGAACTCGCCGCCGGCGTTTCGCCCGCCCTCTCCGCCCAACGCGCGAGCTTCGTCACCCTCGAGCGCGACGGGCGTTTGCGCGGCTGCATCGGCTCGCCGACGCCGCGCACGAAGCTCGCCCGCGACGTCGCGAGGAACGCGGTCGCCGCCGGCTTCGGCGATCCGCGCTTTTCGCCGCTGAAGGCGAGCGAACTCGCCGAACTGACGATCTCGATCTCGGTCCTGTCGCCCGCGACGCCGCTCGCCTCGGCCGACGAGGACGAGCTGATCGCCAAGCTTCACCCCCGCCGCGACGGGCTGATCCTGCGCGAGCGCGGGGCCAGCGCGTTGTTCCTGCCGAGCGTCTGGAGCGTGCTGCCCGACCGACGCGCGTTCGTCCAACACCTGAAACGCAAGATGGGCCGCGCGTCCGACCACTGGTCGGAGTCGATGCGCGCCTGGCGCTTCACGACCGAAAGCTTCGAAGCGCCGTTCGCCGCCGCGAAAGCAGGCGATCTCGACGGGATAGAAACTCAGGCGGGATAAGGCGCTCCTTGTCATTCCCGACGGACGCGAAGCGGCCGATCGGGAATCCAGGTTCGACGCATCTCAGCCGCGGGAAGACTGGGTTCCCGGTCGGACCTTCGGACCGCCGGGAATGATAGAAGTCAGGCTTGCCGCGACAGCCTGAGGCTCGCCCAGCCTTCGAGGTCGATGCGCTGGCGGAGGAAGAAGCCTTGCGCGCGCCAGGCGGCGAGGACGCCGGGGACATCCGCATAGAGCAGCCCGGAAACGATGGCGTCGCCGTCGCGCGCCATCACCGCCGCCAGCGACGGCGCGAGCAGGCGCAGCGGCCGGGCGAGGATGTTGGCGAACACGACGTCGTAGGGCGCGCCCTCGCGCATCAGCCGGTTCTCGACGCCGCGCGACAGCAGCGGCTGGCAATGGGCGGCGACGCCGTTGAGGCGCGCGTTGGCGTTCGCGACTTCGACCGCGACCGGATCGAGGTCGCCGAGCCAGACTTTTCCCCGGAGGACTTTCGCTGCGGCGATGGCGAGCACGCCGGCGCCGCAGCCGACGTCGAGCACATAACGAGGTCGCCGGCGCTTCAACAAGCGATCGAAATGCAGCAGGCAGCCGCGCGTCGTGCCGTGATGGCCGGTGCCGAAGGCGAGGCCGGCCTCGATCTCGATTCCGACGTCGTTGGCCTTGAGCGCGGCGCGGTCGTGCGCGCCGTGGACGAGGAAGCGCCCGGCCCTGACCGGCGCCAGGCCGGCGAGCGAATTGGCGACCCAGTCGCGCTTCTCGGTCAGGCCGAATTCGACGCGCCGCGCCGCGTCGTCGCCGGCCGCCGCGGCGACGAGTTCGCGCAGCGACTCCTCGTCCGGCGCGAAGCCGAACTAGGCTTCGACCAGCCACGCCTTGCCGCCGCCCGGCCACGGTTCTTCCGTTTCGAACGCCGTCGCCGCGGCCTCCGCCGGCTCGAAACTCTCGACGATCAGATCGGCGACGGCGCGCGCGCGCTTCTCGTCGGCGACCAGCCGCAGCAGGTGCGCGGCGTTGTTGGGAGGTAGGCCTTCGAGCATCGCAGATTCCTGATGGGTTGGCGCGGTGCGGGCCCTCATCCAGCGCTTCGCGCCACCTTCTCCCGCTTGCGGGAGCGGGTTGGGGTGAGGGCCCCTACCACGCGTACTCACCGCCCGCCACCCTCGTGGAAGAAGTCGTAGATGCGCTTGGCGGTGGCGGCGTTGAGGCCGGGGGTCTTTTCGAGGTCGGCGAGGCCGGCGGCGGCGACGTCCTTGGCCGAGCCGAAGGCGTGCAACAGCGCGCGCTTGCGCGCCGGGCCGATGCCGGGGATCTCGTCGAGCGGGCTCTTGATGAAGTCCTTCTTGCGCCGCGCGCGATGCGTGCCGATAGCGAAGCGGTGCGCCTCGTCGCGCAGCCGCTGGACGAAGAATAGCGCCGGATCGCGCGGCGCGAGCTTGAACGGCTCGCGGCCATGGATGAAGAACGTTTCGCGCCCGGCGTTGCGGTCGGGCCCCTTGGCGATCGAGGCGAGCGCCACGCCCTCGACGCCGAGCTCGGCGAAGACCTGCCGCGCCGCCTCGAGCTGGCCGCGCCCGCCGTCGACGACGACGAGGTCGGGCCGGTCGGGGAAGGCGCGAAACTGATCCTCCTCATCCTGAGGAGCCGGCGAAGCCGGCGTCTCGAAGGACGAGGAGGATCGGGCCGCCGGGGATGCCGCAGGCGGCGGCGATTCATCCGCTTCCCTCGTCCTTCCAGACGCGCCCTCCGGGCGCTCCTCAGGACGAGGGAAGGGCGACGCGATCCCCCGCTCCGCCGCTTGTTGCGCCTGCTCCTTGGCGAGCCGCGCGAAGCGACGCGTCAGCACTTCGCGCATCATCGCGTAGTCGTCGCCGGGCGTCAGCGACGCGCTCTTGATGTTGAAGGTGCGGTACTGGTTCTTCACGAAACCTTCCGGCCCGGCGACGATCATCGCGCCGATCGCGTTGGTCCCCATGATGTGCGAATTGTCGTAGACCTCGATCCGCCGCGGCGCCGCTTCGAGGCCGAAGGCGGCGGCGAGCGCTGTCAGCAGCTTCGCCTGGCTCGCCGCTTCGGCGAGCTTGCGCGACAGCGCTTCGCGCGCGTTGCGCAGCGCGTTGTCGACGAGCTCCTTCTTTTCGCCGCGGCGCGGCGCGCCGATGGCGATGCGATGGCCGGCGCGCGCGCTGAGGACTTGGCGCAGAGACTCGCGCGACGCGACCTCGTGGCTCAGCAGCACCAGCCGCGGCGCCGGCCGTTCGAGGTAGAACTGGGCGAGGAAGGCATCGAGCACTTCCGCCGCTTCGAGCGCGCGGTCGGCGCGCGGGAAATAGGCGCGGTTGCCCCAGTTCTGATAGGTGCGGAAGAAGAACGCCTCGATGCAGAACTGGCCCGCCTCCTCGGCGATGGCGAAGACGTCGGCCTCCGGCACCGAGCGCGGGTTGACGCTCTGCTCGCCTTGGATCGCCGACAGAGCCGAGATGCGGTCGCGCAACCGCGCCGCCTTCTCGAAATCGAGCGTCTCGGCCGAGGCGGTCATGTCGCGCGCCAGCCGCTGGCGGATCGCGCGGCTGCGGCCGGAGAGGAAGTCGCGCGCCTGCGTCACCAGTTCGGCATAGTCGGCCGGCGCGATCTCGCCGGTGCAGGGGGCCGAGCAGCGCTTGATCTGGAACAGCAGGCACGGACGGGTGCGGTTGTCGTAGTAGCTGTCGGAGCAGGTGCGCAGCAGGAACGCGCGCTGCATCGCGTTGAGCGTGCGCGTCACCGCGCCGGCGCTGGCGAACGGGCCGAAATAGTCGCCGCGGATCGCGCAGCAGCACGTTGTAGCGCGGCTTGAGCTGCTTGATGTAGTTGGCTTCGAGCAGCAGCGCCTCGGCCTCGGTCTCGGTGGTGACGAACACCATCGACACCGTCTGGGCGACCATGCGGGCGATGCGGATCGATTGCCGTTCCGGCGTCGTGTAGGCCTGCACCCGCTTCTTGATCGAGCGCGCCTTGCCGACATAGAGCACGTCGCCGTCGGCGCCGATCATGCGGTAGACGCCGGGCCCATGTGGCGCGTGCCGCCAGAACGACTTGACCACCGCCGCGCCGCGCGCCAGCGAACCCGGCTCCGCCGGCGCCTCTTCGAGCGCGAACTCGAGCGGCGGCGAAACGTCTTCCCGCTCCGGCTCGTCAGCCGGCTCTGGCGGATCGTAACGGGGCTCGGTGGGAGGGGACTTGGGCGCGCCGTTCATGGGGCAGATTTAGGCTGAGGGGGACGATTGGGAAAGGGAGCTGGACAAGTGCTATGCGAGGTCGGCGCAATTCAGGCCCTCGCGCCGTCGCTGCGGCTGGGGTCACAAGGCTTTGTCTGGCGGACCGGCGCGTGGGATGAGACAGTCGCGGCCGAATCGCGCTCGCGCCCTTCCCCGACAACGGAGTTTCTGATGAACCGCAGGCGCTTCCTGCACGCTGCGACCCTGATGGCCGCGTCGGCGCCGCTGCTGCCGATCGCCGGCGCGCCGGCCTTTGCGGCGCCGGGCGTGATCGACGTCGACGCGATCCTCAACGACCCGGCGACGCCGGTCGCCGGGAATCCGGCCGGCGACGTCACGATCGTCGCCTTCATGGATTACAATTGCCCGTTCTGCAAAAAATCGTCGCCCGACCTCGAAAGGTTCGTCAACGACGACGGCAAGGTGCGCCTCGTCTACAAGGACTGGCCGATCCTGACCAACGCGTCGGTCACCGGCGCCCATTTCGCGCTGGCGGCGAAATACCAAGACAAGTACCGCGAAGCGCATGTCGCGATGATGAGCATTCACGGCCAGAAGATCGACGACGCAAGCCTGCTCGAGGCGGTGAAGGCCGCCGGCGTCGACATGACCCAACTCGACGCGGATTTGAAAACGCACGACGCCGATATTTCGACGCTGCTGAAGCGCAACATGAGCGAGGCCGACCTGCTCGGGCTCGAAGGCACGCCGGTCTTCCTGATCGGGCCGTTCAAGGTCGCCAAGGCGCTCGACTACGACGGATTCAAAGAGACCGTCGCCGACTTCCGCGCCCGCATCGCGAAGTGAGCGGAAGGCCGAATGATGGCGCCGCGCTTGCGTTCGCGACGCGCGCGGCCGGTCCGCCGCCCTGGCCGCTCCTCGGGTCTGCCGCGCCGTTCGACCCCGACGATCAGCGTCGCGTTTCGCCTGGCGCAGGCGGCCAGCCGAATTCGTAATTCAGGCCGACGCGCATGATGTCTTCGCGCATATTCACCCGCATATCCGCTGCGAACGTCGGGTTCGGCGGCGGCGCAAAATAGGTGGCGCGCCCAAGGTCGACGTGGAGATACTCGGCCTTCAACGACCAGCTCGGCAGGAAACTCCACTCCAGGCCGGCGCCGACCGTCCAGCCCGACATGATCCTCGATTGCGATATTCCCACGCAGCCCGCGCCGCCGCACGGCGTGGGCGCGTCGAAGGCGCGTTGGGCGACTCCGGCCGCCGCGCCGCCGCCGGTCACGTAGAAGAAAACCGGGTCCAGCGCAAAGCCGGCCCGGCCGCGGTACGTGGCGAGCGACTGCTGGGTCAATTCGTGGGAAAATGAAGTGTTGAAGGGAGGGATGTCAGTCCCGTAGCCTTCGGCGCGCGCCCACGATAAATCGCCTTCGACGCCCACGACGATATTGTTGATCCGGTAGTTGTATCCGATCGTGCCGCCGACAAGGCCGCCATTGACGTCGAAAGGATTGGTCACGCTCGTCGGCGCCAGCACGGCCGGGGGGACTTCCGTTACGGCGCTCCGCCCCCAGATCGCGCCGCCCTCGACGCCGCCATAGAGTCCGGTCCAACTCGGCGGAGCGGGCGGCGCGGCTTTTGGCGTCGTCATGTCGGCCGCCAGGGCGGGAACCACGAAAGCGCTAAGCGCAGCGCAAGAGACAGCGGCTTTCGTCAGCATCGTTGCCCCCCCATCAGACGGTCCACCTCGAGCCGTTGGCTCTCCGACGTCGACGCCGGCGTGCGATTTCGAATCTTGCGTCTCTTCGCAGTTGCAAGGCTTGCGCAGCTATTCTTCCGTCACGCGACCGCCGGCGCCAGCGACTGATTTTCAATGAGGGTAGCGCCTCCACCGTCCACCGACAACGGCTCTGGTGCTGACGCTGCGTCAACTCGAACCACGGGCCCGCGTGCGTTTTCGTCGATCTTCCGCCGCAATCGCCGCCGGCCTGCGGTCCAATTGCGCCAATCTGTCGCACGAAGAGATTGAAACGCGAACGGGCTTCAAGGGCTTTGGGTCGTTCCCCCGCCCTCTGCGACGTGCCGGCCGACGGTGTCTTTGCTCGACGAACGAAGCGAGCGCGTCGCGATCCGAAGGAATCCCGATCGATGCGAGGAGCGCCGCGACCAAGCGATCGAGGGACGACGGCGCCGCATCCCACGTCTCGTGGATGGCTTCGCTTACGCTCGCCATGACGACGTCGCGCTTTCGCCTGATGGCGACGCGTTTCAATACCCCCTGCCCCGGTTGACCAGATTGCGCAGCGGTTCGCCGCGTTCGTGGGCCTGGATCTGGGCGGCGATGGCGCGGGCGATGGCGTCGGGGTGGGAGATCGCGGCGTTGTGCGGCGTCACGAACACCGCGGGATGGCGCCACAACGGCGAATCCTGCGGTAACGGCTCAGTCTCGAACACGTCGAGCGAGGCGCCCTTGAGCGCGCCGGAGTCGAGCGCGGCGAGGATGTCGGCTTCGACCTGAAGGCCGCCGCGGCCGGCGTTGAGCAGGATCGCGCCGCCGAGCCGGCCGTCGCGCGGCAACTTGGCGAACAGCCGCGCGTTGAGGATTCCGCGCGTCGCGGCGGTGAGCGGCAGCAGGCAGACGAGGATGTCGGAGCGCGCCAGCATCGCGTCGAGCCCGGCGGCGCCGTTGAAACAGGCGATCCCCGGCGCGGTCTTGGCGCTGGCGCTCCAGGCCGCGACCGAAAAACCGAGCGCGGCGAGCTTGCCCGCCGCATCGCGGCCGAGTTGGCCCAGGCCGAGAACGCCGACGCGCACGTCGGCGGCGGCGGGTTGATCGTCGTCGCCGTCCCAGATCCGCTCGCGTTGCTGGCGCTCGTAGCGGCGCGCCTGGCGAAGATGCATCAGGCAATGCAACACGACCCATTCGCTCATCCGCGCCGTCAGGTCGGGATCGACGATGCGCGCGATCGGGACGTCGGGCAGGTTCGGGTCGGAGAGGATGGCGTCGACGCCGGCGCCGAGCGAGAAGATCGCTTCGAGCTGCGGCAGTTCGGCGAGCAGCCCGCGCGGGGGACGCCAGACGATCGCGTAGCGCGCCGCGGCGCGGTCGACGAGCGTCTCGGACGTGACGAGCGTGCGGCCCGGCAGCAGCGCGGCGAAGCGCTTACGCCACGGCCCCTCGTCCCAGCCGGGGGCGGCGAACAGCAGGCTCACGCGGCGGCGCCGCCGATCCGCGCCACGACGGGATCGGCAATCTTGGCCGGCGGCGCGGCGCCGATGTGATAGGCGTCGCTGAGCCGACGGCTCGCCGCCGCGGCGCTCGCCTCATTGCGCGCGTGGATGAGCGCCAACGGCGCGTCGGACGAGACCTCGGCGCCGATCCCGGCGAGCCGCGTCAGGCCGACCGCCGGATCGATCGTGTCGGCGGCGCGCGCGCGGCCGCCACCGAGTTCGACGACGGCGAGGCCGACCTCGCGCGCGTCGATCGACAGCACGAAACCCGGCCGTTCCGGCGCGGCGGCGACGACGACCGGCGCCGACGGCAGCAGCGCGCGCGCCTTGGCGAGCAGATCGGCCGGCCCGCCGAGCGCGGCGACCATGCGCTCGAAGCGCTCGGCCGCCGCGCCGCTGGCGAGCGACCGCTCCAACGCGGCGCGCGCGCCGAGGCGGTCGCGCGCCAGACCGGCGAGCGTCAGCAGCTCGGCGCCGAGCGCCAGCGTCACCACGTGCAGCCGCGCGTCGCGCTTCGCCCCGGTGAGATAATCGACGGCGTTGAGCACTTCGACGGCGTTGCCGGCGGCGCTCGCCAGCGGCTCGCCCATATTGGTGATCAGCGCGACGGTCGGCAGACCGGCGCCGTTGGCGACCGAGGCGATGCTTTCGGCGAGATCGCGCGCGCCTTCGAGCGTCGGCATGAAGGCGCCCGAGCCGGTCTTGACGTCCATCACCAGGGCCTGCAGCCCGGCGGCGAGCTTCTTCGACAGGATCGAAGCGGTGATGAGGGCGATCGATTCGACCGTCGCGGTGACGTCGCGGATGGCGTAGAGGCGGCGGTCGGCGGGGGCGAGATCGGCGGTCTGGCCGATGATGGCGCAGCCGGCCTCGGCGACCACCTGGCGAAACAGCGGCAAGTCCGGCTGCGAGATGTAGCCGGGGATGGAATCGAGCTTGTCGAGCGTGCCGCCGGTGTGGCCGAGGCCGCGGCCAGAGATCATCGGCACATAGGCGCCGCAGGCGGCGAGCATCGGCGCCAACATCAGCGAGACGTTGTCGCCGACGCCGCCGGTCGAATGCTTGTCGACGATCGGTCCTGGCAGCTTCAGCGCGCTCCAATCGAGCGTCGCGCCGGAGCGCGTCATCGCCCGCGTCAGCGCGACGCGCTCGTCGAGACTCATGCCGCGGAAGAACACCGCCATGGCGAAAGCGGCGGCCTGGCCCTCGCTGACCGCGCCGGACGTCAGGCCGGCGATGAATTCGCCGATCTCCTCTTCGCTGAGCGCGCGACCGTCGCGCTTGGCGCGAATGATTTCCTGCGGCAGGGTCATGGCGCGTCTTCGTACGCCGCAATGAAGGCCTTGAGAAGAGCCCGGAACTGGCGCGAGCCGCGCGCCGCGACCGCCTGCGTCTCGTCGTGGCTCGGATCGCCGCCTGACAGGCCGGCGGCGAAATTGGTCACCAGCGAAGCGCCGACGCAACGCAGGCCGAAATAGCGCGCGATCAACACTTCGGGCACGGTCGACATGCCGACCAGATCGGCGCCGAGGATTTTCGCCGCGCGGATTTCGGCCGGCGTCTCGAAGCTCGGACCGGAGAACCACATGTAGACGCCTTCGCGCAGCTCGACCTCGGCGGCGCGCGCGGCCGCTTTGAGCGTCGCCAGCAGCGCGCGGTCGTAGGCCTGCGTCAGCGGCACGAAGCGCTTGTCGCCCGGCAGGCCGATCAGCGGATTGGCGCCGGCGAAATTGATGTGATCGACGATCGCGACCAGCGCCGGCGGCGGCCAATCGGCGTGCAGACCGCCGGCGGCGTTGGTGAGCAACAATGTCTGGCCGCCGAGGCGATGGAAGGTCTCGATCGCCGCGAACATTTCGCGCGCGTCGCCGCGCTCGTAATAGTGGCCGCGGCCCTGGAATAGGGCGACGCGCTTGCCGGCGAGTTTGCCGATGACCAGCCGGCCGCTGTGTCCGGCGACGCTCGGAACGGGAAATCCGGGAATCTCCGCGTAGGGAATGGCGACCGCCTCCTCCGCCTCGTCGGCGAGGCCGCCGAGCCCCGAGCCGAGCACCAGACCGAGCGGCGGCAGGGTGGAGACGCCGCGATCGGCGAGCGCGACGATGGCGGCGGCGGATTGCGAAGTCACAGGTTCCTCCCCCCTCTTGCCGGGATGGCCGGGCTTGACCCGGCTATCCACGTTTCACCGACGCGCGCCGGCCGGGAGTCGCCAACAAGCGGCGCCGCCTGGATGGCCGGGTCAAGCCCGGCCATGACGGGGGAACAGTCCATAACCGTCACCGCCCCAGATGCCCCGGCCCGAACGAATGCGGCAGCAGGTCTTCCAACGTGAAGCTCGCGCGCACGCCGGCGAGGCCGGCGACGTGGATGCGCGTCGCGGCGTCGGCGAATTCGCGGATGCGCTGGCGGCAGCCGCCGCACGGCGTGCACAGGTCCTCGCCGTCGCCGACAACGACGATCTCTGCGATGCGCCGCTCGCCGGCCAGCGCCATCGCGGCGATCGCGCCAGCCTCGGCGCACGAACCTTGCGGATAGGCGGCGTTCTCGACGTTGCAGCCGGAATAGACCGCCCCGCTCGGGGCGCGGATCGCCGCGCCGACGAGAAAGCGCGAATAGGGCGCATAGGCGCGCTCACGCGCCGCCTTGGCCGCGGCGAACAGCGCGTCGAGGTTTTCGTCAGCGCTCTTTGACATAGGGGATGCCGGAAGCGCGCGGCGGGATCGCCTTGCCGATGAAGCCGGCAAGCAGGATCACCGTCAGCAGATAGGGCAGCGCCTCGATCGCCTGCACCGGCACCGGCCCGACGAACGGCAGCGGCACGCCCTGCAGGCGCGTCGCCAGCGCGTCGAGCACGCCGAACAGCAGGCAGGTCGCCAGCGCCGGCCACGGCCGCCACTTGGCGAACACCAGCGCCGCCAGCGCGATGAAGCCCTTGCCGGCGCTCATGTGCGGCTGGAAATAGGCGGCCTGCGAGATCGACAGATAGGCGCCGGACAGGCCGACCAGCACGCCGCAGATGATCACCGCGCGGTAGCGCAGGCCGCGCACCGAAAGGCCGGCGGTGTCGACGGCGGCCGGGTTCTCGCCCACCGCGCGCAGTTGCAGGCCGAAGCGGGTGCGATAGAGCGCCCAATAGGTCAGCGGCACGCAGGCGAAACCGAAATAGGTGATGAGGTCGTGGCCCGAAATCAGGTGCTTGTAGATCGGGCCGAGGAACGGAATCGGGGCGAGCGCGTCGACGAACGGCAGCTTGATGGCGTTGAACAGCGCCGTGTCCGGCAATTGCGGCGTGCGGCCGCCCTGCGACCAGATGGCGTTGCCGATCAGCGCGGTGATGCCGTCGGCGACCATGTTGATCGCGGTGCCGGAGACGATCTGGTTGGCGCGCTGGTCGATCGACGCATAGCCGTGGACGAGCGAAACGGCGATCGTCGCGAGGATCGCCGCGCCGAGGCCGAGCCAGGCGCTGCCGGTGAAGGTCGCCACCGCCGCCGCCGCGAAGGCGCCGACCAGGATCTTGCCTTCGAGGCCGATGTCTACGACGCCCGAACGCTCCGACCATAGGCCGGCGAGGCAGGCGCAGATCAGCGGCACGCTGAGCCGGATGCCCGAACTGAGGATGCTGATCAGATCTTCGAAGCCCATCGCGTTCGAGCTCCTCAGATCGGCGGCTGAGCGGTGCGGCGCGCCAGCAGCGTCGCCACCGGGCGACGGAAGACGTGCTCGAGCGCGCCGGCGAACAGCACCACCAGACCCTGGATGACGACGATCATGTCGCGACTGATCTTCGGTTTGTCGAACGCGAGCTCGGCGCCGCCCTGATAGAGCATGCCGAACAGGATCGCCGCCAGGACGATGCCAACCGGATGGGCGCGACCCATCAGCGCCACGGCGATGCCGACGAAGCCGAAGCCCGCGGTGTATTCGAGGATCAGGCGATGCTCCTCGCCGAGAATGACGTTGGCCGCCATGCCGCCGGCGAGCGCGCCCGACAGCAGCGTGGTGACGATGGTGATGCGCGCCGGCGAGATGCCGCCGTAAATCGCCGCGGTCGGATTGGCGCCGACGGCGCGGATGGCGTAGCCGAGCCGCGTGCGCCAGATCAGCAACCAGCAACCGTAGGCGCAGGCGAGCGCGAGCAGGAACGACAGGTTGAACGGCGTCACCGGCCAGTCAATCCCGAGCGGTTTCAGCAGTTCATGGAACTGCGGCACGATCGCGTATTTGGTGAAGCCGACAGTCTCGGCGTTCATCTGCCCCGGGACGCGCAGCACGTCGACCAGCAGATAGCCCATCAGCGCCGAGGCGACGTAGTTGAACATGATCGTCGTGATGACGATGTGCGCGTCGCGCTTGGCCTGGAGATAGCCGGGAATGGCGGCAAAGGCGGCGCCGAACAGCGCGCCGGCGACGATCGCGGCGATCATCAGGCTGTAACCGGGCAGGAAGCCGAGATAGAGCGCCGCCAGCGCCGCGCCCAAGCCCGCGACATAGGCCTGGCCCTCGACGCCGATGTTGAACAGGCCGGCATGGAAGCAGATCGCCACCGCCAGGCCGGTGAAGATGAAGCTCGTCGCGTAATAGAGGGTGAAGCCGATGCCTTCGAGATTGCCGAGCGCGCCGGCGATGAGAATCTGCACCGCCTCGATCGGATTTTCGCCGATCGCCAACACCACCAGGCCGGAGATGACGAAGGAGGCGGCGACGTTGATCAGCGGGATCAGCGCGACGTCGGCCCAGGCGGGCAAGGGCTTCAGCGGCGCGCTCATGCGGCGCGCTCGTTGACGCCAGCCATCAGCAGGCCGAGATCCTGGGGATTGGTTTCGTCCGGCAGTCGCTCGCCGGTAACGCGCCCGCCGCACAGCACAATGATGCGATCGGACAGCGCGAAGATCTCGTCGAGTTCGACCGACACCAGCAGAACCGCCTTTCCCGCGTCGCGCTCGGCGACGATGCGCTTATGAATGAACTCGATCGCGCCGATGTCGACGCCGCGCGTCGGCTGACCGACCAGCATGATGTGCGGATCGTGGTCGATCTCGCGCGCCAGCACGATCTTCTGCTGGTTGCCGCCGGAGAAGTTCGCCGTCCTGAGCAGCGGCGCGCGCGGCCTGACGTCGAACGCCTCCATGATCCGCGCCGCATCGGCGACGATGGCGCGGCGGTCGAACAGAATTCCGCGACCGAAGGTCGCCTGGTCGTGAAAGCCGAGCATCGCGCTCTCGCAGGCTTCGAACGGCATGATCAGGCCGACGCGCTGGCGGTCTTCCGGCACGTGGCCGACGCCGAGACTGCGCACCGCGTGGGGATTGTGCTCGGACGGCCGCAACGGCCGGCCGTCGACGAGGATTTCGCCGCTGGCGGGCGGCCGGATGCCGGCGAGCGCTTCGAGCAGCTCCGACTGGCCGTTGCCGGCGACGCCGGCGACGCCGAGGATTTCGCCCTCGCGCAGGACAAACGAGACGCCGTGCACCCGCGTCACGCCGCGGTCGTCGCGCACGACGAGATCGCGCGCTTCGAGCGCGATCTTGCCGGGATGAGCGGGACCCTTGTCGATTTTGAGGATGACCTTGCGGCCGACCATCGCGTCGGCGAGTTCGGGCGGCGAAGTCTCGGCGGTTTCGAACGTCGCCACCATCTCGCCGCGCCGCATCACCGAGACGCGGTCGGTCAGGCTCATGATCTCGCGCAGCTTGTGGGTGATGAAGAGGATCGTCTTGTTCTGGCTCTTCAGCACCTCGAGCATTTCGAACAGCTGATCGGCCTCGGCCGGCGTCAACACCGCCGTCGGCTCGTCGAGCACCAGGATTTCGGCGCCGCGCACCAGCGCCTTGAGGATCTCGACCCGCTGCTGCAGGCCGACCGAGAGCTCGCCGACGATGGCGTCGGGATCGACCTCGAGCCCGTATTCGGCGCCGAGCTCGGCAAGCCGCTTGCGCAACGCGGCTGCGCCCTTGGCGAGCAGCGGCCCGCCTTCGGCGCCGAGCATGACGTTCTCGAGCACGCTGAGCGGTTGCACCAGCATGAAATGCTGGTGGACCATGCCGATGCCGCAGTCGATCGCCTCGCGCGACGAACGGATGCGCACCGGCTTGCCGTTGACGCGGATTTCGCCGGCGTCGGCCTCGTAGAAGCCGTAGAGGATCGACATCAGCGTCGACTTGCCGGCCCCGTTTTCGCCGACGATGCCGTGGATGACGCCGCGCTCGACCTTGAGATTGACGTTGGCGTTGGCGTGAACCGGACCGAAGCTCTTATCGATGCCGATCAGCTCGATCGCCGAAGCGGCGGGCGCTTGAGGGTTCACGACGACGCTCCAACGCTGACCTTGCGGCGCTGGCTGTCGGCCGGCGCCGGCGCGTCCTTCCCCGCCCCGAGGCGGAGAAGGACGGGCTCAGGCTGCGATCATGAGTCTCAGTTCGGGCACTTGTTGTCGGACATGTAGTCGTGGACTTCGATCTTGCCCGAGATGATGTCGGCCTTGGCCGCGTCGGCGGCGGCCTTGGCGTCAGCCGTCAGCACGCTCTTGTTCCACTCGTCGACGGCGAAGTCGACGCCGCCTTCCTTGAGGCCGAGCGCCTCGATGCCGGGCTTCCAGGTTCCATCCTTGGCGTCCATGAACGACTTGTAGGTGGCGACGTCGACGTGCTTGAGCATCGAGGTCAGCACCTTGCCGGGGAACAGGTAGTCCTGGTCGGAGTCGACGCCGATCGCGAGTTTGTCGGCGTCGGCGGCGGCTTTCAGCACGCCCTGGCCGGTCGCGCCGGCGGCGGCGTAGACGATGTCGGCGCCGCGGTCGATCTGCGACTTGGCGAGCTCGCCGCCCTTGACCGGATCGTTCCAGGCGGCCGGCGTCGTGCCGGTCATGTTGGCGAACACTTCGGTCTTGCCGGCAGAGGCGTATTTGACGCCTTGGGCGTAGCCGCACTCGAACTTCGAGATCAGCGGAATATCCATGCCGCCGACGAAGCCGACCTTGCCGGTCTTGGAGGTCTTGGCGGCGATGACGCCGACCAGGAACGAACCCTCTTGCTCCTTGAAGACGATCGACTGCACGTTGGGCTTGTCGACCACCATGTCGATGATGCCGAACTTGGTGGCAGGGAATTCGTCGGCGATTTTGCCGAGCGCGGTCGCCCAAGCGAAGCCGACGGTCATGATCGGCGTGAAGCCGTCCTTGGCGAACTTGCGCAGCACCTGCTCGCGCTGGGCGTCGTTCTGGATTTCGAGGTCGCGGAAGTCGACGCCGGAATCCTTCTTGAACTTCAACGCGCCGTTGTAGACGCCTTCGTTGAACGATTTGTCGAATTTGCCGCCAAGATCATAGATGATGGCCGGCTTGACGTCGGCGGCAAGCGCCGCCGCCGATACGAGCGTCGCTGCGGCGAGGCCCGAAAACAAAGCGGAAAACTTACGTCCGGCCATCCAACTCTCCCCTTCTCCATTTCGACCGGCAGGCGTGTCCGCTCCCGGCGAATGCGCAACCGCCCGCGACCAACAGAGCCCGGCGCGAGCGGAGTTGACCAATCGGTCAAGCATAACGCCGACGGCGCCGGGGGAGTCAACCGCCTTCCCCAACGCTGAACGGCGCTGCGTGCATTCACGATAGGCTGGGTTCAAGACGCCGGCAAGCTGGCCGGGCCATGCGAAATCGCCGCTCAGTCGAACAGAACGGAGACGCTCTCTTCCTTGGCGATGCGCGCGATCGCCTCGCCGATCAACGGCGCGATCGAAATGACGCGGATGTTGTGCGCGACCCTGACCGCCTCGGTCGGCGCGATCGTGTCGGTGAGCACCAGCTCCTTGAGCTGCGACGCTGCGACGCGCGCCACAGCGCCGCCCGACAGCACGCCATGAGTGATGTAGGCGGAGACGCTGGCCGCGCCTTCGGCGAGCAGCGCGTCGGCGGCGTTGCACAACGTGCCGCCGGAATCGACGATGTCGTCGAGCAGCACGCAATTGCGGCCGGCGACGTCGCCGATGATGTTCATCACTTCCGACTCGCCGGCGCGTTCGCGCCGCTTGTCGACGATGGCCAGCGGCGCGTCGAGGCGCTTGGCGAGCGCGCGGGCGCGCACCACGCCGCCGACGTCGGGCGAGACGACCATCACGTTGTCGGCGATGCCGCGCTCCTTGATGTCGCGCACCATTGTCGGCGCGGCGAACAGGTTGTCGGTCGGGATGTCGAAGAAACCCTGAATCTGGCCGGCATGGAGGTCGACGGTGAGGACGCGGTCGGCGCCGGCGCGGGTGAGCAGATTGGCGACGAGCTTGGCCGAGATCGGCGAGCGCGGCCCTGGTTTGCGATCCTGACGGGCGTAACCGAAATAGGGGATGACCGCCGTGATGCGATGCGCGGAAGCGCGCCGCAACGCGTCGATCATGATCAGCAGCTCCATCAGATTGTCGTTGGCCGGGTAGGACGTCGACTGGATGATGAAGGCGTCGCGGCCGCGCACGTTCTCGAGGATCTCGACGAAGATCTCGAGGTCGGCGAAGCGGCGTACGTGGCAGCGGGTCAACGGTTCGCCGAGATAGGCGGCGATCGCCTCGGCCAATGGCGCGTTGGAGTTGCCGGCAAGTATCTTCATTTGACCTGGCATGCCCGGGCTCCAATCGGCGCGCGGGCCCACTCCGTCCCGAGCCCGCGCCGCGCGAGATTGGGGCGGGTCATAGCAGCGGCGGCCGCTGGGAACAATATGACGGCGAGAAGACGCCGGGCGCGACTCCGCAGTCTATCCACAGAATGCGCGGAAGCGCCGGCGCGCTATTTGAGCGGCGCGTAGCCCAGCGCCGTCTCGGCCCGGCGGCTCAGCCGCAGCGGCGGCCGGGGCGGCTTCCGGCGTGTTGGAGAGAAAGGCGGCGAGGTCGTCGGCGCTCTTGGCCGCGACGCTGGTCAGGACCGCTTCGCCGGCGAGCGCCCACGGATCGCCGCCCGCGCCCTGGACTTCGACGACGTCGTTCAGGCGCTGGACGCGCTGCTTGTCGGCGGCGAAGACGTCCCAGACATATTCGATCTCGGCCCCGTCCTCGGTCGGCGAAGCGGAGAGATAGCCGCGCACGAGATAGCGCGCCTTGGCGGCGTCGACGACGGTGAGTTGGCGCGTGCGCGCAGCGCTCTCGAGCCGCCTGGAGAAATCCGCGGCGATCGCTGGCGGCGCGCCTTCGACAGAGACGATGGCGACGCTGGCCTGGGCGAGGTTCGCCCCCTCGCGACGCGCAAATTGACGGGAAGCCGCTGCGTCCGGGGCGATCTCGGCGGTCGTCTCGACCGCGACGCAGGCGCCCAGCGCCAACGGCGCCGTCAGCGCGACAAGCAGCGCCAGCGTCGATTTCCATTTCGCCGCATTTGCCGCCATCGAACGCGCCGACCCTGCACAACCCGAACGCGACCGCCGTTTCGCGCCTCGCGCGCCGGCGGTCCCTGTTAACGCCCTGCTAACCCTATTTGACCGCCAGGTCTAGATTGGCCGCGTTCAAAGGTTCGGCATGGTGAACGCCGACAAGATAGGTGCGGCCGAGGCACATCGCGGCGCCGCTGTCGCTGTCCATCAGAATCATGTGGAGGAAATAGACCTGCCCCGCTGCGATGATGAAAGCGTTGCGCTCGTAGAACATCGGCAGGTCCATCCACGACGGCGTAAACTTGGCGCCGAGCGAGTAGCCGCAAGCGTTGAGCCTGTGGCGCGCGAGGCCGTCGGCGTCGAACACGCGGACATGAGCGGCGAAGACCTCGCCGGCGGTCCGGCCGGGGCGCAGCTCGTCCTGGCAGGCCAAAAGCGCCTCGCGCGCGGCGGCGTGATAGGCGACGTGCTGCGGCTTCGGCCGGCCGACGACATGGGTGCGCATGATCGCGGCGTGGTAGTGGCGGCTGACGCCGGCGAATTCGAGCGTGAGCTGGTCGTCGGCCGATAGCTTGCGCCGCCCGCTCTTGTAACGGCAGAGCAGCGCGTCGGCGCCCGAGCCGACGATGAATTCCTCGCCGGGATCGTCGTCGCCGGCGATCTGCGGCGGCTCAGCGATAGACCAGCACCGGGATCGTACTGTGGGTCAGCACCTTGGTCGTCTCGCTGCCGACCAGCAACGCGGCGACGCCGCGCCGGCCGTGCGACGCCATGACGACGAGATCGCAGCCGCACGCGTTGGCGCAATCGATGATGGCGCGATAGGGCTGATCGTGGACCTCGCGCAGCGTCTCGGCGCTGACGCTCGCCGCCTCGGCGGCCATCCGCACCTGCTCCAGCGCGCGCTCGGCGACACGCGCCGTCTGCGCCTCGTGCTCTTCAGGCGTCTCGGCGACCAGCACCGCGTCCATCGAGGCGACGTGATAAGGCTCGCTGACGGAGATCGCGGTGACGCGCGCGCCGACCGACTTGGCAAGTTGCATGCCGTAGATCACCGCCTTGCGCGAAAGGTCGGTTCCGTCCGTGGGAATGAGGATGTGCTTGAACATCGCCCCTCTTCTCCTCCCCGTTTCGCTCATGCTGTCGCGCCGCCCCGAAACGGGCGATGACTTGGGTCAATTCGCGCCGGAATAGGCGCGGCGGAAGGGATGACGCGGATGTGAGTTGCCGGCCGCCGCGGGCGCCGAACACAATCCCGCCTTGGATCGCCGAAGACGAGGAGGCCTCGCAATGCGCCAAGAGGAGCCAAACGCGCTGCGCAGTGTGAACAGCGAGCCGATGACCCGCCGCGCCGTGGTCAAGGCGAGCCTCGGGCTCGGCTTCTGCGCGGCGATTTCGCCGGCGTGGGCGCAGACGATCACGACCTCGGCCGAAGGCCTCGACGCGGGCGAGGCGCGGGTCGAGGCCGGCGACGCCGAGATTCCCGCCTATCGCGCCGCGCCCGAGCGCGGCGGTCCGTTTCCCGTCGTGCTCGTGGTCCACGAGATTTTCGGCGTCCACGAGCATATCAAGGACGTTTGCCGGCGCTTCGCCAGGCTCGGCTATTATGCGATCGCCCCCGACTTGTTCGCGCGCCAGGGCGACGCCGCCAAGGAGCCGGACATGGCGAAGATCATGACCGAAATCGTCGCCAAGACGCCCGACGCCGAGGTCGCGAGCGATCTCGACGCAACGCTGCGCTTCGCCGCGGCGAGCGGCGCCGCCGACGTCGAACGCGCGGCGGTCGTCGGCTTCTGTTGGGGCGGCCGCCAGGCTTGGCTCTACGCCGCTCACAATCCCCGCCTGAAGGCCGCAGTCGCGTGGTACGGCCCCCTCGCCTACCCGGTCAGCGCGTCGAAGCCGAAGAATCCGCCCGACGTTGTCGACGCGCTGAAAGTCCCGACGCTCGGGCTCTATGGCGGCCAGGACAAAAGCATCCCCCTCGCCCAGATCGAGGCGATGCGCGCCAAACTCGCCGCAGCGGGCGACGCCTCGCGCATTGTCGTCTACCCCGACGCCGGCCACGCCTTCTTCGCCGACTATCGGCCGAGCTACGTCAAGGCCGACGCCGAGGCGTCATGGCAAGAGGCGACGGCGTGGCTGAAGGCGCACGGGGTCTGAAGCGCGCCGTTTAGAGGCGCTCGATCGCCTTGGCGGCGGCGTCGAGCGCGTCGGCGATCGCTTGGACGACGGCCGCCGTCGACTCGCGCCGACGCACGCGCAAACGCACCGCCATGCGCAGGTTCTCCATCGCCCGGAGGACCGGCGCGAAATCGCCGCGCCGCGCGCCGTCGGCGCCGTCGAGGCGGGCGAAGATCGCGTCGACCTGCGCCTTGTTTTCGGCGAGGAAGGCCTCACCCTCGGGCGTGAGCGTGTAGAGCTTGCGCCCGCCCTGCTCCTGCGCGGCGGTGGCGTAGCCCATGTCCTCGATCATCGACAGGGTCGGATAGACGACGCCGGGGCTCGGGCTGTAGTCGCCGCCGACCCGCTCGCCGAGCGCCTTGATGATCTCGTAGCCGTGGCGCGGCTTCTCGGCCAGCATGGCGAGAATAACCAGCTTGAGGTCGCCGGAATCGAACGGGCGGCCGTCGCGCGGCTCGTAGCCGCCGCGCCAATGCCGGCCGAAGCGCGGGCCGCGACCGAAGCCGTCATGAATGCAGCGCCCGCGCTCCTCGCCGCGGAAGTCCCGTCCGGGCTCGTCGTGATTGAAGTGTCTGAAGTGCATAGGGTTTCCTTTATGTTGCGATCTATCGCGATATGTCTTCTATGAGAGCGATCACGATATATCTTGACGTAAGATATATCGCAACATGTCGGAGTCAAGGGGAAAGTGGTGAGGGGGCTTGAAGGGGCGGACAAATGTCGCTTCCGCTTCCTGGCGCCGCGGCCAGGAGCGCGTCGAATTTGGGTTTACGTGGACTTCATCCTGAGGAGCCCGCGAAGCGGGCATCGCGAAGGATGAGCGAGATCCCGCTTTGCCCGAGCGTCCTTCGAGTCCGCTTCGCGGCGTTTCAGAACGAAGGCGTCGGCGGCGAGCGCTTCCAAGCAAACACCGCGCGCCGCAGGACGGAACTCATGCAGAAGGGATCGTCATCGCGAGCGACAGCGAAGCGATTCAGACGAAGCGGCCGCCGCAATCCCTAAGTCGGGATCGCGTCGTTTTTGTTCAGCCCGGATAACATGACTGACGGGTGTTCGGGGACATGGCCGACGCTCCTGCGCACGCCTCGCGCGCAAGGGGTCAAGGCTGCGAAGCGCTCGCGCACGCGGGCTTGGCCATAGGGCGTCCGAAAGGACGCCCGTCCTGCGACGGTCTATGGACGCCGAGCACGAGGCGGGCGTCGGACGCGCCTGTCAGCTATGTCTCCGAACGGGTGTCAGTCATGTGTCCGGGCTTGAACGCCTTGCTCACAATGGCCGCTTCAGCGAGCGCGCCCTCGTCGCTCGCCGCGCGCTATTTCGTCGCCTGGTGGACGATCGCCACCATCGCCAACGCGTCCGCGTCGCCGTCTTCGGTCAATCCAGCGATCACGCCGGCGCGGTCGGCGGCGGGGCGGTTCTGGCTCGCCTTCCACTTGCCGCGCAGATCGTCGATCTCGATCTCCAGGCCGACGATCTGGCGCGCCATCGCGGCGACGAAATCCTCGGGCGCGTCGTCGACCGCCCACGGCGCGGCGCGGCCGGCTTCGTGCGTCGCGGTCAGTTCGGCGATCTGGCCGCGCAGCCACGTCTCGTCCTCGATCGCTATCGCGCGGCCGCGCGCCTGGACCATCACGTAGTTCCAGGTCGGCACGACTTTGCCCGTCTCACGCTTGGTCGCGTACCACGACGGCGAGATGTAATGGTCGACGTCCTGGAACACGACCAGCGTCTCGGCCTCCGACTGCAGCTCGCGCCACAGGCCGTTGGCGCGCGCGACATGGGCGCGCAGGCGCCCGAAGCGCCCGACCTCGGCGTCGAGCAGGAACGGAATCGCATTGGCGGCGAGCCCCTGCGGCCCGCGATTGACGATGAGGCCGAGCGGCCGGCGGCGGATCAACGCGTGCAGGGCGGCGAGATCGTCCTGGCGGTGGAGCGGCGGTTCATACATCGAAGGCTCCGGCGCGCGGGGCTCGAGCGGCCCACGTCGGCGAACCCTTTGGTAGCGCAGGCGAAGTCGAAGCGCCATCGGCGCGCTTCAGAGCTTGTCGACGAGGCAGTCGCCGTTGCGCCAGCTGTCGAGGGCGTCTTGCGCTGCGGCGGCGCGGAACGCGCCGCTGTTTGCGGTGATCGCCTCCAGAATCGCGACCGCCCTTTCCAGCGCGATGCGCAAACATCATTGCGCCGCTCGAAATCGCGCCGTCGGGTCGTCGCTGTCAAGGAATAGGAGCAGGCGCGCCAATATATCTCGTCGCTTCATCTCTTTCAGGATATCTGTGAGCTCGCCGATGATCGCATTGCGGATCGCCATATCATCGGCGTTGTCAGTCCAGTCGATGAAGCGGCAAGCGGTTTGCCGCTCCGCCGCGTCCTTGAAGCGCGCGATCAGCGAGTCGTCGTCCATTTCTTGCAGCGTCGGGCGCGGCGGCGGCGACGTGCGCGCGCGACGACTCAAGGCGAGAACGTCCCGCGTCGGACGGCCGGCGAGGGCTCCCAGTCGAGCCGCCGCGGCGAGCTCGGGAGCTACGTCGCTGAGAAACATCGCCGCGCAAAGGCGGACGTCCGGATCGTCGCTGTCGAACAGCGGCATGATCTCGTCTGTGTTCGCCTTGCGGCGCAGCACATTGGCGATCTCAGCGCTTTCCGCAAATCTCCGCCGCTTCTCGGCCTTGTTCGGCGAGGCCGTTTCGGAAGGCGAGAGATGGCCGCGCTGAATGTCGCTGCCGAGGCGAGCTTGCCTCGCAGTCTCTGCAAAGCGCCGCAACAAGAGCTCAGTCGGCGTCGCCGAGACATTGCCCGGGCTCATTTCAGGACTCCAAACTTCCGCAACGCCGCCAATCCTGCCGCAAACTGGCCGGCGAAGTCCAAGTCATCGACCACTTGGCGGCGGAGGTGAGTTGGATCGCCTTCGTCTTTCGAATTGTAATAGTCGCTGATCAGCTCATATTTGAAGGTCGGCGCCCAAACCAAAATGCAGGGATCGTCGAGCGCCGCTCGCCCAAATTTCTCGATGGCGACGATGATCGGCGATTTGGCGACGTTGGCGGGATTCTGCTCGACGACGTGATGGAGCTGATAGCCCAACGTGTTTTCGGTCGGCGGCCGCTGCGGCTCTTCGAGCGTCTTCGGCAGATCCATGCTCGCGCGCAATTGATCGAGGACTTGTTGCTCGCCGCGATCGAGTTCGGACGAATCAAGAAGGTCGACGATCGCCTCGATTACGCCGGAGGCCCGAGACCCCAGCCGCAGCGCCGCCTCGCCGGCGTCGACCGACAAATCGGCTGCGAACCGGATTGCCGATCGCGCCAATTGCGCCCCCAAGCGGAAAACTTCGCTCGTCGACGATGGACGCAATGGGGCCGGCGACGATCCGGATTGATCGTCTTCCTGCGGCTTCGACGCAAACCAGCCGGAATTAGGTGGGCAGCCGGCGCGCGGATGCTGCGTCTCGTCCCAGTCTCCTTTCAACAACCCACTGGCGGCCAGCTGCTCGGCCAATTCCGGCGAGCCTCGCGCCGGTGCGTCCTTGACGAGTGCCGGGGGATCGGGAAACCCGAGGAGTACAGCGGCTATCGCCGCCAGCGGCGCGTCGCCGCGATCGAGAGCGCTAGCCGCAGTCGCTAGACGCACCTGCTTGCCGGCAAGATTGATCGGTAAACCGTAAACGGCGGCGAGCTCGTTCTCGACCTCGTCCCGCGCGGCCGGACCGCCCAACGTCCAGAGGCGGCCCGCGCGAGCAGAGGCGTCGAGCCAACATGAATTCCTTCAGCGCCGCTGCGCACGCCATTTTCGCTCAGGCGAAGGAAACGAACGATTGGAAAGGCGCCCAAGCGGCGACTCCTCGGATGAAATCCACACGCGTTAACTAGAACATAACAAGAACATCCCACAAGGAAATGCTTGCGTCGCAGTGGAAAAACGACGCTGGTTGCGTCGCTTAACGACCGAATGGCGGAGCGCTGGCGAGATTGCAACCGCGACAGCGCGCGAAGCGGCCATTTGCGCCGAAAGCAGGCGCGCTGTCGCTCGGCGCCCATGCCTCCGGGCCCGCGCGCCTCACTGCCGCTCCATGGCTCAAGGCCGGTTGCGCCAGCGCTCGAGATTGTCGAGCGCCACGGCGCGATCGTCGAGATTGCCGTGGGCGCCGATCTCCTCCAGCGTCGCGGCCGCCTTCGCCGCGGCGATGCGCAGACAGCCGAGCGCGGCGAACAGGCGCGCCGACGGGTCGGCGTCGTCGAGAAACGGCAGCAGCCGCGCCAGCATGCCGCGCCGGCGAATCTCCGCGCCGATCTCCGTCTGCTCGACGATGATGGCGTTGCGCGCCTCCGCGTCCTTTTCGTCGTCGCGCCAATCGATGAAGCGGCAGGCGGTCAGCCGTTCGGCCGCGTCCTCGAATCGCGCCACCAGCGCGTCGTCGTCCATCTCCTGCAGGGTCGGACGCTCCGGCGGGGGCGTGCGCGCGCGCTCGCCCCGCGCCAGCGCCTCGCGGGTCGAACAGTTGGCCATCACCCCATGCCACGCCGCTTCGCTCAACGCCGGCGCGAATTCGCTCAGCAGCGCCGCCGCGCAGATGCGAATGTCGGGATCGTCGCTGTCGAACAGCGGTTCGATCTCGAGCGCCGTCGCCTTGCAGCTCAGCGCGCCGGCGATCGCCGTGTTCCTGGCGAAGCCGCGGTTTGTTTCCTCTCTCGTCGGTAGAAAAGCGTCGGGCGGCGCGCCGCCGCCGTATTGGAAGACTCGGCCGACGCCGCTCTCGTTCGCCGTCTCGGCGAACAGCCGCAGCAGACGCTCGGTCGGCATCTGCACGTAGTCTTCCGTCCCCATTCCAGAACTCCGTATCCGCGCAGAGCGTCGAAGCCTGCTGTGCTACGCCGCGGGATCAAGCCGCGCCGCCGGTCGGCGCCGTGTGCTCGGCGCGCCAACGATCCAGCGTCCAACCCACCGCGGCGCGCACCTGCGGGTCGTCGTCAGTCTCGAGCCCTTCCAGCGCTGCGACGGCCTTGTCCGGCGCAAAGTCGAGGCAGGCGATCGCCGCATGATGGCGGATCGACGGATCGGGACTGTCGAGAAACGGAACGAGCCTGGCGAGCAGCGCCCGTCGCTTCGCATCCGCTCTGATCGCGATCAGCTCGCCGATGATGGCGTTGCGCGTGTCCATGTCCCGCTTATCGTGGACCCAGTCGATGAACTCGCAGGCGGTCAGCCGCTCGCCAGCATCCTGGAAGCGCGCGAGCAGCGCTTCGTCGCTCATCTCTGGCAAGGTCGGCCGCGGCGGCGGCGGCTGGCGCACGCGCTGGCGCGCCGCGGTCACGTCGCGCGCCGAACGGCCGCTCCTCACGCCTGTCCGCGTCGCTTCGGCCAACTTCGGATCGACGTCGCCGAAATAGGTCGCGCTGCACATGCGCACATCCGGATCGGGGTCGTCATAGAGCGCAAGAATCGCAGGACCCATCGGCCGCATACGCAGCGCGGCGGCAACCGCCAGGAGTTCGTCCGAGACGAGCTTGCCTTTGTCCGGCGACTGCAAGGCGATCCGGCCGTCCACAGGCGGACCGCCGCCAATCGCTCGCATGGCGCGGCCGAGCCCGAGTTGCTTGGCGTACTCGACGAAGCGCGACAGCAGCCGTTCGCTGCTCATCTCCATATACTGTTCCGGGCTCAACATCCCGACTTCGTCTTCCGAGCTCATTTCAGCACTCCGAATCGCCGCAAGGCTTCCAGTCCGGCAGCGCGCTGGCCGGCGAAATCCAGTTCGTCGACGACCTGCCTGCGTAGGCGCCCGAGAGTGTCGTCGTCGTCTTTCGCGTTGTAATAGCCGCTGATCTGCTCATGCTTCAGCGTCGGAACCCAGACGATATTGCTGGGATCGTCGAGGGCGGCTCGGCCGAACTTCTCGATCGCTACGATGAATGGCGACTTGGCGACGTTGTCGGGGTTCTGCTCGACGACGTGATGCCTCTGGTAGCCCAGCACGTTCTCGGTCGGCGACCGCTGCAGCTCCTCGAGAGTTTTGGGTGGGTCAGCGGCGGCGCGGATCCGGTCGAGCACCTGCTGCTCGCCCTGAAGGAGCGGGCTCGCCTCGACTGCCCAGAGGGCTGCCTCGATCGCCAGTCGCCAGTCCGGCTTCAGCCAAAGCGCCCAGCGACCATCTTCAATAATTTCTTTCGCTGTGCCGCGGAGGAGCGCTCTCACCGCCCGAAACGCCACCCGCCAACCTTCCCGCACCAATGACGGCTTCGCCGGGACGGCGGGCGGGGCGTTCGGATCGACGGGTTTGGCGGCGAACCAGCCAGGGTTCGGCTTTTCGCCGACGCGCGGATGCTGCGCCGGGTCCCAGTCCTTCAGCAGCCCGCTGGCGAAGAGTTGCGCCGCCAGTTCGACGGCGCCGCGCGCCGGCGCGTCCTTGGCGAGACCTGGCGGGTCGGGAAAGCCGAGCTGCACGGCGGCGATCGCCGCCAGCGCCGCGTCGCCGCGCTCGAGCGCGCCGGCGACCGTCGCCAGCCCGCCCTGTTTGCCGGAAAGATCGATCGGCAGGCCGTAGAGCGCCGTCAGCTCCGCCTCGGCTTCGTCGCGCGGCCGCAACTCCCAGCCGCCCGACGCGGCGCGGCGAAGCAGCGGCGTCGGACCGACGGCGAGGCCGTCCGCGCCGCAACGCACGCCGCCCTCGCTGAGACGAAAGAAATGGATGATCGGAAGCGCGCCCAAGTGGCGTCCCCATAGAAAATCTCAAGCTGGGGAATGAGAACACAACAAGAACACAGGGTCAAGGAAACGTGGCTGCCGCGACGGAAAAGTGACGCTATCTGTGACGCTTAGCGGCGGATTGGCGTAACGCTGGCGCCGTAGCGGCCGTCTGGCCTTGGGGCCCGCATGCGTTACGCGCAAACGCAATCCTGCGCCGCGTCAATCCGCGCGCGCGTTATCCCTGTCGTTATCGAGAGCGAGCGCCCTATTCGGCCGCCAAGCCGCGGCCGCCGAAGCGCTTCTCTACGTAAGCTTCGACCAGCCGCTTGAACTCCGCGGCGATGGTCGGGCCGCGCAGCGTCACGGTCTTGGCCCCGTCGACGAACACCGGCGCGGCGGGCGTCTCCCCCGCGCCAGGCAGGGAGATGCCGATGTCGGCGTGCTTGCTTTCGCCCGGGCCGTTGACGATGCAGCCCATCACCGCGACGTTGAGCGTCTCGACGCCGGGATAGCGCGTCTTCCACTGTGGCATCGCTTCTTCGAGGAAGGACTCGATTTCCTGCGCCAGTTCCTGGAACACGGTCGAGGTCGTGCGGCCGCAGCCGGGGCACGCCGCCACTTGCGGCGCGAAGATGCGGAAGCCCATCGTCTGCAAGATCTCGCGCGCGACTTTCACTTCCAGCGTGCGGTCGCCGTTCGGCTCGGGCGTCAACGAGACGCGGATCGTGTCGCCAATCCCTTGCTGCAGCAGCACGCCGAGCGCGGCCGACGACGCGACGATGCCCTTCGAGCCCATGCCGGCCTCGGTGAGGCCGAGGTGCAGCGCGTAATCCGAACGCCTCGCCAGGCTGCGATAGACGGCGATCAGATCCTGCACCGCCGACACCTTCGCCGACAGGATGATGCGATTGCGCTCGAGGCCGATCTCCTCGGCCCGCGCCGCCGACAGCAGCGCCGACTGGACCATCGCCTCCTGCGTCACCGCCCGCGCCGGCAGCGGCCGTGGCGCTAACGCGTTGGCGTCCATCAGCGTGGTCAGCAGCTCCTGGTCGAGCGAGCCCCAGTTGGCGCCGATGCGCACGCACTTGTCGTTCGCGAGCGCGATTTCGACGATCTGGCTGAACTGCGCGTCGCGCTTGTTGCGGAAGCCGACGTTGCCGGGATTGATGCGGTATTTGTCGAGCGCCGCGGCGCAGGCGGGATGGTCGGCGAGCAGCTTGTGGCCGATGTAGTGAAAGTCGCCGATCAGCGGAACCTCGACGCCCATCGCCAGCAGGCGGTCGCGGATGCGCGGGACGGCGGCGGCCGCTTCGCTGCGATCGACGGTAATGCGCACCAGCTCCGAGCCGGCGCGCGCCAGCGCCGCGACCTGGCGCGCCGTCGCCTCGACGTCGGCGGTGTCGGTGTTGGTCATCGACTGGACGACGATCGGCGCCCCGCCGCCGACCGTCACGGCGCCAACGCCGCGGCCGACGCGCACCGCCACGGCGGCGCGGCGCGGCGCGGGACCGAAAGCGGCGTCCGGCAACGGCTGGTTCATCGCTGGGTCTCGACGGGCGAAAGAAGGGTATGGCCGCGCTTTTAAAGCGCGCGGCGCAAATTGTCACCCGCGGCGGGCCCATTTGAAAGTCCGGAACTGGCCGAGAGCGGGTGGCGGCGCTCGCACGATCTCAGTCATTGGCTGGCGAATTGGCGACAGCCGAACGTGACAGAACGCCGCCGGAATCGGCTGACGAGACGGCGGCGGTCCGATGCGCCGCCGCCGGCCGAAGGCCCCGGAGCCTCGGATCAGCGAGGGCTCCGGAGCGTCGCGTCGTAAAGTTCAGGCGGCGGCCTGCAGGCTCGGCTTGACGACGCGCAGCAGGACGGCGGTGACCACCGTGCCGGCGACGAGCGCGGCCAGATAACCGACCAGATGCGTCACCGCATTGGGGATCATCAGGACGAAGACGCCGCCGTGCGGGACGTGCAGTTCGGATCCGACCACCATCGAGATCACGCCAGCCGCCGCCGAACCGACCATCAGCGACGGGATGACGCGGAACGGATCGCGGGCGGCGAAGGGAATGGCGCCTTCGGTGATGAAGGAGATGCCGAGCACCGCGGCGGCGTTGCCGGCCTCGTGCTCATCGGGGGTGAAGCGGTCGGCGAACAGCTTGGTGGCGAGCGCCAGGCCGAGCGGCGGGGTCATGCCGGCGACCATGGCGGCGGCCATCGGCATGTAGATGTTGGAGGCGAGCAGGCCGGTGGCGAACGTGTAGGCCGCCTTGTTGACCGGGCCGCCCATGTCGAAGGCCATCATTGCGCCGATGATGACGCCGAGCAGGATCGCATTGGCCCCTTGCATGCCCTTCAGGAAGTCGGTCATGGCGGCGAGAATCTGGGCGACCGGCGTGCCGATCACATAGATCATCAGCAGGCCGACGATGGTGGTGCCGAGCAGCGGCAGGATCAGGACCGGCTTCAGTCCTTCCAGCGTGCGCGGCAACTGGATCGTCTTGTTGAGAAAGGAGACGACGTAGCCGGCGAGGAAGCCGGCGACGATGCCGCCGAGGAAGCCGGCGCCGATCGTTCCCGCCAGCATGCCGCCGATGGCGCCGGGCGCGATGCCGGGGCGGTCGGCGATCGAATAGGCGATGTAGCCGGCCAGCATCGGCACCATCAGGGCGAAGCCGTTCTTGGCGCCGATCAGGAACAGCGCCTGACCGAGCGTGCCCTTGTGGGCGTCGTCGAAGACGTAGATGCCGCCGAGCGCGAAGGAGATGGCGATCAGCAGGCCGCCGGCCACCACGAACGGCAGCATGTAGGAGACGCCGGTCATCAGATGCTTGTAGGGGCCGGAGCGCTGGGCGGCGCGGGCCGCCTTCTCGGCGGCGACTTCCGCAGCGAGGTCGCGCGGGCCGGAGGCGCCGCCGCCCTGGCGGACGGCGTCGGCGAAGGCCTTGGCGACCAGCGCCTTGCCGTTGTTGATCGCGCCCTTGGTGCCGGTCGAATAGACCATCTTGCCGCCGAAACGCGACATGTCGACGTTGGTGTCGGCGGCGATGATGACGAGATCGGCGGCGGCGATCTCGTCCGCCGTCAGCGTGTTCTGGGCGCCGACCGAGCCTTGCGTCTCGACGCGGACCTCGTGGCCGAGCGCCTTGCCGCCCTGCTCGATGCCTTCGGCCGCCATGAAGGTGTGGGCGATGCCGGTCGGGCAGGAGGTGATGGCGACGATCTTCTTCGCGCCGGCGGCGGGTACGAAGGCGCCGCCGAGCGCAGCGGCGGCGTCAGCGAGCGCGGCGTCGAGGCTGACGCGCGCCGCCTTCTTGCCCTTGAAGCGTCCATCGTCCTTGACGTCGCCGACCAGCAGAACGGCTTCGGCGGCGGCGATCGCATCGGGAGCGAGCGCGCCGGTGACGGCATCGCCGGCGCGCAGTTCGACGGCGAGCGAATGGCCGAGCGCAGTCGCCGCCTTCTTCAGCGCTTCGGCGGCCAGCATCGCCTGGGTGGGGCGGTCGGTCACGGCGACCACCGCTATCAACTTAGACATGGCTTCTCTCTCTCCTCCTAGCGGGTCGTTCCCGCCCTTGCTGCAATCGGGAAATCAGGTCGTCGGGGCCGTCACGCGAACCGCGGCGGCGAGGCGTTCGACATCTTCGACCGGGCCAAGGAACGGCCCGATTCGGTCGAGCTTCGAGCTGGCGAAGGCGACGGCGAGGCGGGCGAGGCGCTCGAGCGACGCGCCCTCGACGAGGGCCGCGGCGATCCCGGCGACCATGGCGTCGCCGGCGCCGACGGTTGACAGCGCCTTCTTGGCTGGCAGGGCGGCGGCGAGGGCGGCCTCACGGTCGACGAAGAGGGCGCCGGCGGCCCCCAGCGAGACGACCACCAACGCGACGCCGCGGTCGAGCAGGGAGCGGGCGGCGGTCACGATGTCGGCGATGGTGGGCAGAACGCGGCCAAGCAGAGCCTCGAGCTCGGCGCGGTTGGGTTTCACCGCGTGGAGCGGCTGGCCGCTCGCGAGGGCGGCGGCGAGCGGCGCGCCCGAGGTGTCGAGCACGACGCGGGCGTTATGGCGGGCGAGGTCGCCAGCCAGCGTCGCCCAGGCGCTGTCGGGCATCGATTCCGGCAGGGAGCCAGCCAGGACGACGGGCCGACCAGGGGCGACACAACGCGTCAGCGCGGCCCGCACGGCGTCGAAGGCGCTGTCCGACACGGTCAGGCCTGGCAGATTGACGTCGGTGGTGTCGCCGGAGGCGCGATCGGCGATCTTGATGTTGGTGCGGGTCTCGCCGCCGATGCGCACGAAGCGGTCGGCGATGCCCTTGCCGGCGAAGAAGTCGGCGAAGGCGCCGTCGTTGGAACGGCCCAGGACGCCGGTCGCGGCGGCGCGAGCGCCCCAGTCGGCGAGGCAGCCGGCGACGTTGACGCCCTTGCCGCCGCACGTGGAGACGGCGGCGGAGGCGCGCTGAACCGCGCCGACGACGAAGCGGTCGAGGGTGACCGTGAGGTCGATCGCCGGATTGAGCGTCACGGTGACGACGTCAGGGGTGTCGATGTCGCTCACGACCGGGCTCCGTCGAGGGCGCGGACGCGATCGGCGGTGTCGCAGCCGAGGGCCTCCGCCGCCAGCCGCTGGAGATCGGCGAAGCTCGCGCCGCGCAGCCGCGCCTTGACCGTTGGCACGTCGCGCGGGGTCATCGAGAGCTCGTCGACGCCGAGACCGGCGAGCAGGCAGGCGCCGAACGGATCGCCGGCGATGCCGCCGCAGACTCCGACCCAACGACCGTGCGTCGCAGCGCCCTTCACCGTGGCGGCGACCAGGCGCAGCACGGCCGGATGCAGGCTGTCGGCCTCGGCCGCCAGATCGGGGTGCTGCCGATCGATGGCGAGCGCGTATTGGGTCAGATCGTTGGTGCCGATCGAGAAGAAGTCGACGTGGGGGGCGAAGAGATCGGCGAGGATGGCGGCGGAAGGCACCTCCACCATGACGCCGAGCGGCACCTTGGGCGCGGCGAGCTCGGCGCGGATGCGCTCGCAGACCGCGCCGAGGACGACGACCTCCTGCAGCGAGGTGATCATCGGGAACATGATCGACAGCTTTCGCCCGCTCTTGGCGGCGCGATAGAGGGCGCGCAGCTGCGGCTCCATCAGGTCGGGACGACGCAGCAGCAGGCGGGCGCCGCGCACGCCAAGGAAGGGATTAGCCTCGCGCGGCAGGCCGAGATAGTCGACCTGCTTGTCGCCGCCAATGTCGAGGGCGCGCACGATGAGCGGGCGCCCGCCCAGAGCGTCGAGCATGCGCGCATAGATCTCGGTCTGCTCGTCCTCGTTCGGCGCGGCGCTGCGCTCGAGGAAGAGGAATTCGGTGCGCATCAGGCCGACGCCTTCGGCGCCGAGCTCGAGGGCGAGCGCCGCCTGATCGGGCGTGGTGACGTTGGCGGCGATCTCGATCCGCTGGCCGTCGGTGGTGACGGCGGGGGCGGCGCGATCCTCGCTCTCGAGGGCCCGCCGCGCGGCCTCTGCCTTGATGCGCTCGCGCGCGGCGGCGATCGCCGCCTCGTTCGGGTCGAGCCACAGGCGGGCGCCGACGCCGTCGAGGATCGCGGTCGCGCCTTCGGCGACGTCGAGCACCGCCTCGCCAGCGGCGACCAACGCCGGCAGGCCGAGGGTGCGGGCAAGGATGGCGGTGTGGGACGTCGGCCCGCCGCGGGCGGTGGCGAGCGCGACGATGCGGGTGATGTCGAGCGCGGCGGTGTCGGACGGCGTGAAGTCGTCGGCCACCAGGATCACCGGCCCTTCCGGCAGTTCGGCCGCCGCGGCGGTCTCGAGCCCGGGAGCGAGGCGAGCGAGGACGCGGCGGCCGACGTCGCGCAGGTCGGCGGCGCGAGCCGCGAGCAGCGGATTGCTCATGGCGGCGATGCGATCGGCGGTCCGGCCCACCGCCTCGCGCCAGGCCCAGGCAGGGCCGTGGCCCTCGACCATCAACTGACAGGCCAGCGTGACGAGATCGGCGTCGGCGAGGAACTCGGCCTGCGCCGTGAAGATGCCGGCTTCTGCGGCGCCGATGCGGCGACCGGTGTCGTCGGCGAGAACGGCGAGCTGCTGTTTCGTTGCGACGATCGCCTCGTCCAGGCGGGCGCCGCCCTCGGCGAGGGACATGGGGATGTCGGTGACGACGATTTCGACCGGACGGACGACGTGGACGCGGCCGACGGCGAGGCCGGGAGAAGCGGAGATGCCGGGAATGGACGGCATCGGCGCGGGCGGGATCCAGCCGGGAACGGCGGCGTTGGCGGCGGCGTTCGCGGCGGCCTTGGCGGCGTCCGCCTTCTCTTGCGGGGTGAGGCTGACGATGATCGCCTTCATCGCGACAAGCGCCTCGCCGGCGCCGTCGCCCTCGGCGGAGACGACCACGCGGTCGCCCTCGCGCAGACCGAGGCGGAGCAGGGAGACGAGACTGCGCGGATCGGCCGCCTCGTCGCCGCGGCGGACGCGCAGCGCGGCGCGCGTGCGGCGGGCGGCGTCGACCCAGCGGGCGGCGGGACGGGCGTGGAGGCCGCTGGGATAGTCGCAAATCCAGTCGAAGCGCTCCGCAAGGTCGACCGCCGGGGCGGCGACGGGGATGCTCGCCAGCGGCGCGTCGGTCAGCGCCGCGACGATCTCGCGTGGGTCGGTGGCGCCCGTCAGGGCGTCGAGCGCGGCCTCGTCCTGCAACAGGCGGGTGAGGCGGCGCAGGATGTCGAGGTGGGCGTCGGACTGAGCGGCGATGGCGACGACGAGGCGAACCGTCTGGCCTTCGTTCCAGGGCACGCCGTCCGGCGCCTGCAGGATAGCCAGCCCGACCTGGCGCACCATGGCGCGGTCTTCGATCATGCCGTGGGGGATGGCGACGCCGTGGCCAAGGAAGGTGTCGGCCGCCGCCTCGCGCCGCATCATCGACTCGACGTAGGCGGGATTGATCCGGCCGGCCGCGACGAGCATTTGCGCGGCTTCGCGAATCGCCGCCTCCTTGGTGGCGGGGTGAGCGGCGAGGCGCACCAGTTCGGGCGACAGGATCTGTGAGGAAGCGATTGCGGACATCGGGGAGCCCTCCTCCCTAAGGGTCTTTGTGGCGGCGACAATGAAATCGATTTCACTCAGGAGTCAATGCGAATTTCATTGTGAACCTGCGACATTTTTGCCAACATCACTGCCGAAATGCGGAATAGTATGGGGACCGCAGAGCAAGAAACTGGGATCGTTTTCTGAAATGTCCATCAGGATCAAGGACGTCGCCCGCATGGCGGGCGTCTCGGCGGCGACCGTGTCGCGGGTGTTCACCAACGGACCGGTCAGCGCCGATCTCAAGAAGAAGGTCGAGGCGGCGGTGAAGGCGACCGGCTATCGCCCGAATCTCTCGGCGCGGCGGCTGCGCTCGCAGCACTCGAGCACCATCGGGCTCATCGTCTCCGACATCCGCAATCCGTTCTTCACCACCCTCAGCCGGGCGGTCGAGGATGCGGCCTATCGCGCCGACATGCGGGTCGTGCTGTGCAACACCGACGAGAACCCGGCGCGCGAGGCGATGTATCTGCGCTTGATGCAGGAAGAGCGAATCACCGGACTCATCTATGCGCCGACGCGCACGATGGCGGAGAAGCTCGGCGCGATGGAGTTCGACTTCCCGATCGTGCTGGTCGATCGCGCCGGGCCGTCGGGGTCGCAGGACGTCGTGGGAATCGACAACGCGGAAGCCGCCGGGCTGCTGGTCGATCATCTCGTCGCCCAGGGCCATCGTCGCATCGTCGGGCTGTTCGGCAACACCTCGTCGACGGCGATCGAGCGCCACGACGGCCATGCGGCGGCGATGGCGCGGCACGGGTTGGCGACCGACGCCTGCTTCCTTCCGCCGATGGCGGAGGCGGCGGAAGCCGAACTGACGCGTCGGCTGGCGGCGGGCGAGCGGCCCGATGCGGTGATGGTGTCGAACGGGCAGATGCTGCTCGGGCTCTATCGAGGCGTCCGGCGGGCCGGGCTCGAGACGCCGCGCGACATCGCCATCGCCGGGTTCGACAACGAGATCTGGACGGAGTTGGTCGGGTCGGGGCTCACCGTGATCGAACAACCGGTCGCCGAAATCGGCCGGGCCGCCATGGATCTGCTGTTTGAACGCCTGCGCACGCCGGATATGGCGACGCGCAAGGTGGCGCTAGCCGGGCGGCTGGTGGTGCGAGGCTCCTCCGGCCCTCGCGGGGCGGCCAGAGAGGCGGGTCCTCATGGCGATCTCGGTTAGGTCCAGTTCCAATTGAGAGGAATCAGGGCGGGTTTCAGCGCCGGAAGGCGTCCGCTTTCGAAAACCTGATCCTGAGGCGTGCGACGCGAGACCGTCTCGGACTTGCCGACGCCCGCATGGCGATCGTCTTGGGTCGAGGCGGTCTCCGTCCCGTCGCCCTCCGTCCGCCCTCTTTCGGGGCGCGACGCTTCCCCCAACTCCGGCCGCTCTGGCGGCCTCAACTCATCCCGTCGCCCTCGTCGACATTGAGCGTCCGGGCGACGACGTCGCCGCTGTCGGCCCGCGTGGCCCTTACAGCCGTCCAGCGAGATAGGCGTCGAGCGTCGCCCTGACGCCCTGCGACCACAGCTTGGTCAGCGCGTTGGAGAAGGCGGCGACGTAGGAGGGCGTGTCCGAAAGCTCGCCGAAGATGTCGCGCATGGCGAGGAAGGCGCGCGGATCGGCGCGCGCCGACCGCGCCGCCTGCTGCAGGCGATCCCAGTTGGGGTCGTTGGGCGGGATGATCTTGCTGCTCTCCGACTCGCCGTAGCAGTAGCGGCACCACAACGCCGAGACGAGCGCCAGGCCGGCGAAGCTCTGCCCCGCCTTCAGCCGGTCGACGACGCTCGGCAGAATGAACTTCGGCTGCCGGTTCGAGCCGTCGAGGCACAGCCGCGCGACCGTGTCGCCGATCTTCGGGTTGGCGAAGCGTTCGGCGACTTTGAGGCGATAGGCTTCGAGGCTGACGCCGGGCGGCGGCGGCACGACCGACAGGATCTCGCGCTTGGTCAGCGTCTCGAGGAAGGTCGCGATCTGCTTGTCCTCCATCGCCTCGTGGACGAAGTGGATGTCGAGCAGGCCGGCCGGATAGGCGATCGCCGCATGGCCGCCGTTGAGGATGCGGATCTTCATCAGCTCGTAGGGCGCGACATCGGCGACGAAGGTGGCGCCGACCGTCTCCAACGCCGGGCGCCCGGCGGGGAACTTGTCCTCGACCACCCACTGGCGGAACTGCTCGCAGAACACCGGGAAGTTGTCCTCGACGCCGTACTGATCCTTGAGGATCGCGCGCTCGCGGTCGGTGGTGGCCGGCGTGATGCGGTCGACCATCGAATTGGGGAACGCGACCGTGGCGCGAAACCAGGCGGCGAGCTCCGGATCGGCGAGCTCGGCGACGCCGGCGACGGCGTTCTGGCAGACATGGCCGTTGCCGGGAATGTTGTCGCACGACATGACGGTGAACGGCGCGACTCCCGCTGCGCGGCGGCGCTTGAGGCCGACGGCGATCAGGCCGAAGGCGGACTTCGGCGCGTCGAAATGCGCCGCGTCATAGGCGATCTCCGGATGACGCGGATCGAACTTCTGCGTCGCCGGATCGATGCAATAGCCGCCCTCGGTGACGGTCAGAGAGACGATGCGGATCGACGGGCGCGATAAGACCTCGAGCATCGCCGCGACGTCGAACGGCTTGACGAAGTCGATCATCGGCCCGGTCACCCGGACCGTCGTCGCCTGCGCCTCCTGCTCGACGACCGTCATCAGGTAATCCTGCGCGGCGAGCTTGGCGCGCATGTCGATGTCGTATTCGCGCACGCCGGCGCCGACGATCGCCCAGTCGTGATCGCGTCCGGAGGCGAACAGATCGTCGAGGTAAACCGCCTGATGCGCGCGGTGGAAATTGCCGACGCCGATGTGAACGATGCCGGCGCGGAGATCGGCGCGGTCATAGCCCGGCGCGGCGACGCCCTTGGGCAGCCGGCCCAGCGCGGCAGCGGAAAGTCTTACGCTCATCGTTTCGTTCCTATTCGACTGTCTTCGCAGATTTGCAATCACGCCATTCGCCGACCGTCCTGGTCGAAGCGATGAACGTGCGCCGGACGCGGCGTGACGAAGATCGTGTCGCCCGGCGCGATCGGCGCCTCGCCGGCGAGGCGAATGGTCAAAGCCCCGACGGCGTCGGACTCGGCGTGCAGGAAGGTGTCGGAGCCGAGGTGCTCGGCGACCCTGACCGACGCCTGCCACTCGCCGCCGGTGGTGGAAATGTCGGCGTGCTCGGGACGGACGCCGATCGTCGTCGCGCCGCGTCTGGCCGCCGCTTCGCCGCGGATCAGATTCATTTTCGGCGAGCCGATGAAGCTGGCGACGAACAGCCCGTTCGGCCGATTGTAGAGCTCGAGCGGCGAGCCGACCTGCATCACCGAACCCTTGTCGAGCACCACGATCTTGTTGGCCATGGTCATCGCCTCGACCTGGTCGTGGGTGACGTAGATCATCGTCGTCTTCAGCGCGTTGTGCAGCTCGCCGATCTCTACCCGCATCTGCACGCGCAAGGCGGCGTCGAGGTTGGAGAGCGGCTCGTCGAACAGGAACGCCTTGGGCTCGCGCACGATCGCGCGGCCGATGGCGACGCGCTGACGCTGGCCGCCGGAGAGCTGGCGCGGCTTGCGGTCGAGATAGTCGGTCAGATTGAGAATGCCGGCGGCCTTCTGCACCTTCTGCTCGATGACGGCCGGCGGCTGCTTCGCCATCTTGAGGGCGAAGGCGATGTTGTTGCGCACGCTCATGTGCGGGTAAAGCGCGTAAGACTGGAACACCATCGCCAGCCCGCGCTGCGCCGGCCCGACGTCGCTGACGTCGAGGCCGTTGATCTCCACGGCGCCGGAGGTGAGGTCCTCGAGGCCGGCGATCAGGCGCAGCAGCGTCGACTTGCCGCAGCCCGACGGGCCGACGAACACGGCGAATTCGCCGTCCTCGATCTTGAGATCGACGCCGTTGATGATGTTGACGGCGCCGAAGCTCTTGCGCACGCCTTTCAGTTCGATGCTGCCCATGGACGGGTTTCCTTAGATCCGGATCACTTGACGGCGCCGAAAGTCAGGCCGCGCACCAATTGTTTCTGCGAGAACCAGCCGAGGATGATGATCGGAGCGATTGCCAGAGTCGACGCCGCCGACAGTTTGGCCCAGAACAGACCCTCGGGGCTCGAATACTCGGCGATCAGGAAGGTCAGCGGCGCGGCGTGGGTCGTCGTCAGCCGCAGCGTCCAGAACGCTTCGTTCCACGACAGGATGACCGACAACAGCATCGTCGAGGCGATGCCGGGCGTCGCCATCGGCGTCAGCACATAGATGATCTCGTTGAGCAGGGACGCGCCGTCCATGCGCGCCGCCTCGAGGATGTCGACCGGGATCTCCTTGAAGTAGGTGTAGAGCATCCAGATGATGATCGGCAGATTGACCATCATCAGCAGGAAGCCGACGCCGAGCCGCGTGTCGATCAGGTGGTAGTCGCGGTAGAGGAGATAGATCGGCACCAGCACGCCGACGCCGGGCATCATCTTGGTCGACAGCATCCACATCAGCACGTCGGTCGTGCGCCGCGTCATGATCCAGGCGACGACCGGCAGGCCGACGATGATCGCCAACAGGACGTAACCCCACCAACTGGTGAACAGGGGAAACGAGGTCAGCCAGGCGATCAGGACCGTCACGGCGATACCGGCGAGCATGACCGCGTACATCACGTGGGTTTCGCGCCGGTCGATGGCGATCGTCGGCGCAAACGCCATCGACCATGCCGCCGGGACGGCGATCGCCAGTCCGACCAGGTTGGCGCCGATCGACAGCAGGACCGAGTTCGTCGCCGCGCCGATATAGTTGGAGCGTTCCTGCACCACGCCGTAGTTTTCGAGCGTCCAGTGGAAGAACAGGAACTTCGGCGGGATGGCGAAGGCGTCCAGCTCCGACTTGAAGCTCGTCAGCACCGTCCACAGGATCGGGAAGAAGATCAGCAGCCCGACGATCCACGCCAGGATCGTCATCGTCAGCCGATGCGAGAATTTCCGACGCGCCGACATAATCAGGCCTCCAGGTTCTTGCCGACGATGCGCATCAGAAAGATCGCGACGATGTTGGCGAGCACGACGGCGACGAGGCCGCCCGCCGAAGCGCCGCCGACGTCGAAGTCGAGCAGCGCCTGCTTGTAGATGAGGAAGGGGATGTTGGTCGTCGCGTTGCCCGGCCCGCCCTTGGTGGTGACGAGAATCTCGGCGTAGACGCTGAGCAGGAAGATTGTCTCGATCAGCACGACGACGGTCATCGCGCGCGCGATATGCGGCAGGATGATGTAGATCAGGTAGGAGACCGGACCGGCGCCGTCGAGCGCGGCGGCTTCCTTCTGCTCCTCGTCGAGCGACTGCAGCGCGGTGAGCAAGATCAGCGCCGCGAACGGCAGCCATTGCCAGGAGACGATGATGATGACCGACAGCAGCGGCCAGTTGGTGAACCAGTCGATCGCCGGCAGCCCGACCAATTGCGCCAGCCAGGCGAACAGGCCGGAGATCGGGTTCATGAACAGGTTCTTCCACACCAGCGCGCTGACGGTCGGCATCACCAGGAACGGCGCAATGACCATCAGGCGCACGATGCCCTGGCCCATGATCGGCTGGTCGATCAGCAAGGCGACGAAAAGGCCGCCGATGACGCTGACCACCAGCACCGCGCCGACGAGGACGAGCGTGTTGTAGAGCGCCGCGAAGAAGTTAGGGTCGCGGAGAAAATCAATGTAGTTCTGGAAGCCGATGAACGCGACGTTGTCGGCGTCGAGCAGGCTGTAGCGCAGCGTCGAGAAGTAGATGGTCATCGCCAGCGGCACGGCCATCCACAGGAAGAGGAGGATCACCGACGGCGCGGCGAGCACTCGGCCGGCGATATTCGTTCTTTGAGTCGCCATCGGCGTGAGCTCCCCCAGGAGCGCTGAGCGTTTCCGTTCGCCGCGTCGGCGGCGCGTCCGGCGGCAGCGTTTGCTTGAATTCGGCCTCCCCAGCGCCCCTCCTCGCAAACGAGGACGGGCTTGGGACGGGGAGGGAGTCCACAGTATAGCGGCGCGGTTGGCGACGCGCCGCCCTTTTCCGCCGTTACTTGATGTAACCGGCCTTCTTCATCGTCGCTTCCGTCGAGGCCTGAGCCTTGGCGAGCGCGGCGTCGACGCTCATCGTTCCGGCGACGGCGGCGGAGAAGTCCTGACCGACTTCGGTGCCGATGCCCTGGAACTCGGGGATGGCGACGAACTGCACGCCGACGTACGGCACGGGCTTGACCGTCGGATGAGTCGGGTCAGCCGTGTTGATCGAGTCGAGCGTCATCTTGGCGAACGGAACCTTGGCGTATTCCGGGTTGGCGTAGAGCGACTTGCGGGTGCCCGGAGGAACGTTGGCCCAGCCTTCCTTGGCCGCGACGATCTCGGTGTAGTGCTTCGAGGTCGCCCAGGAGACGAACTTCTCGGCGGCGTCGACCTTCTGCGAGCCGGCGGGAACCGCGAGCGACCACGCCCACAGCCAGTTGCCGCGCTTGCCGAGGCCATTGTCGGGCGCCAGCGCAAAGCCGACCTTATCGGCGACCGTCGACTGCTTCGGATTGGTCACGAACGAAGCGGCGACCGTCGCGTCGATCCACATGCCGCACTTGCCGGCGTTGAACAGCGCCAGATTCTCGTTGAAGCCGTTGGCGGCGGCGCCGGGAGGTCCGTCGGCCTTCAGCAGCGAGACGTAGAAGTCGAGGGTCTTCTTCCACTCGGGCGTGTTGAACTGCGGCGCCCACTTCTCGTCGAACCAGCGCGCGCCGAACGAATTGGCGGTGGCGGACAGGAACGCCATGTTCTCGCCCCAGCCGGCCTTGCCGCGCAGGCAGACGCCGTAAACGCCGGCCGCCTTGTCCGTCATCTTGTCGGCGGCCTGCTTGATGAAGTCTCAGGTCGGCGCGTCGGGCATCTTGAGCCCGGCCTTTTCCATCAGGTCGGTGCGGTACATCACCATTGAGCTCTCGCCGTAGAACGGCGCGGCGTAGAGGCTGCCGTCGACCGTCAAGCCGGCGCGGATGGCGGGCAGCAGGTCGTCGACGTCGTAGTCGGCGCCGAGCTTGTCGAGGGGAACCAGCCAGCCCTTCTTGCCCCAGATCGGCACTTCGTAGGTGCCGATCGTCAGCACGTCGAATTGACCGGACTTGGTGGCGATGTCGGTCGTCACCTTCTGGCGGAGCTCGTTCTCCTCCAGCGTCACCCAGTTCAGTTTGATGTCGGGGTTGGCTTTGGTGAAATCGTCAGTCAGTCCCTGCATCCGGATCATGTCGCCGTTGTTGACGGTGGCGATGGTCAGGGTGGTGTCGGCGCAAGCGGGAAGCGAGAAGCCGGCGAGCGCGACTGCGCCCAGCAAGCCCTTCACGAGCACCTTCATAGCGTATCCTCCGGTCAGCAATGCCGTGTGTGGGCATTTGCTACTGTCGCGAGCGAATATTCGCCTACCTGGATTGTCAGAGTCAACCCAAAATCGTCGCTGCGCTGCACAATTCGAACTCTGGTCTGTATTCAAGCTGCTGTTTTGTCCTATATAACTGTGGGCTATCGCTCAGCGTCGCAGCAAATGCTCAGCCGTCGCCTCGTCGGTCACCAGGCCGGAGATCAACTGGCCGACCAGCGCGCCGCGGATCGCCGCGCGCCGCAGCGGCCCCATCGCGACGCCGATCATCAGCCGTTTGGTCGGCTGGCGCAGGCGCGCTGGCGACGCGCGCGTTGGTCAAGCCTTCGATCAAATGGCCGCGCGCGTCGAACGCCCAGCCGGTGATCTCGCCGACCGCGCCGGCGCGGCGCAGGGCGTCGTTTTCTTCTTCGCTGATGAAGCCGTCCTTCAGCAGCGGCGTGTTCTCGCCGATCGATCCGACGCCGACGAACGTGGCGTCGGCCTGCTCGACCAGCGACAGCACCTGGCGAATCGACGGCAGGCTGGTCAGCATCCCGCGCTCCTCTTCATCGCGAGCCAGCACCGGCACCGCCATCGGATAGAGCGGCGCCCGCACCGTGTCGGAAACGCGCATGATGACGTCGTAGAACGAGGCCGAGCCGTCGGTCTTGGTGGTGCCGACGAGTCCGACCAGGCGGTGCTGCGGGCATTCCATCTGCGGCAATTGGTCGCCGACGGCGCGCATCGTGCGGCCGGTGCCGATGCCGATGATCACCGGATCGGCGCGGCGCAGCCAGCGCTCCATCTCCGCCGCGGCGATCTGGGCGATGCCCAGCGTGACCGAGTTCGAGGTCGGATCGGTCGGCGCGATCTCGCAATAGCGCAGGTCGTAGCGTTGGCGCAGCAGCGAAGCGAGCTCCATGCAGCGCGCGATCGGGTGGTCGAGGCGAACCTTGATCAGCCGCTCGCTGATCGCCAGCGACACCAGCCGCTGCGCCGACTGGCGCGAAACGCCGAGCTTCTTGGCGATTTCGTCCTGGGTGTTGCCGGCGACGTAGTAGAGCCAGCCGGCGCGCGCCGCGTCGTCGAGACGCGCGCTCTCGCCGTCACCGCTTCTCGCCATGGTCGCTTCCTTTCGCTCGTGCGTCGCCGGCGACGCGGCGCTCCTGTTGCTGGCGAATGCGCAGCGGCAACTCGCGCATGTCGTCGAACACCTGCGCGGCGCCGGCGGCGCTGAGGCGCTCGCCATGCGCGCGGCCGACGATATGTCCGCCGCCGAGGAAGCCGAACACCGTCATTTCGGCGCGCACCGCCGCCGTTACGCCCGGCTCGCTGTCCTCGATCACCAGGCAATCGGCCGGTTTGGCGCCCATGCGCTGGGCGGCGTGCAGAAACAGGTCGGGCGCCGGCTTGCCGTGCGCGACTTCGGCCGCCGAGAACAGGTTGGGTTCGAACAGACGTGTGTAGCCGACGATGCGCAGCGAAGCGCGGGTGCGCTCGAGCGAACTCGACGAGGCGATGCAGACTGCGCCGTCGCCGAGCTCCGCCAGCGCCTCGCGAACGCCTTCGACGCCCTTCAGCTCGCGCTCGAACGCGGCGATGATGTCTTGGGTCAGTTCGTCGAGGAAATTGGCCGGCAGCTTCGCGCCGAGCTCGCGCTCGGCCATGCGCTGGATCGCCTGGGCGCTGACGCCGAGGAAGCGTTCGCGCGCCTGTTCGGCGCTGAGCTCGAGGCCGTAACGACGCAACACCGCGCGCGTGCGATCCAGCGCGATCGTCTCGCTGTCGACGATCACGCCGTCGCAATCGAAGATGATCACCTTCGGCCAGGCCGCGGCGCGCCGCCGCTCGCCCATCGTCGCGCGCGCGGTCCGCTCGACCTCCTGCAGCGTTTCAAAGACGCGCCGCTTGGCGGCGTGCAAGGCGGCGATCTCGCCGCCGGCCGGCTCGCACACGCCCCCCAGCTTCGACATCGTCGTCATCGCCTCGACCAGCGTCCGTCGTCCGGCGGCGACCGCGCCGAGCATCGCCGCGCCGAGCAGGACCGGCTCGCTGGTCTCCGGCGCGGCGACCGGCCGTCCGATCGCATCGGCGACGATCTGCCTGACCAGCGCGCTGCGCGCCGCGCCGCCGCTGGCGACGAGGGCGTCGCAGGCGAAGCCGTTGCGCTGCTCGAGCAGCCGGATCACCTGTCCCAGCCCCTGCCCCAGGCCGCACAGCCCGGCGACATAGAGCGCCATCGCGCTGTCTTCGTCGTCGCGAAGGTCGAAACCGACAATCGCGCCGCGCGCCGCCGGATCGGCGTGCGGCGAGCGGTTGCCGAGGAAATCGGGCAGGACGTGCAGATCGCGGGCGAGCCGCGCCGCCTGCGAGGCGCCGCCGGCGCGGGCGACGATCTCGCGCTCCAAGGCGTCAAAGGCGTTGGGCCGCCCGGCGACGCCAGCGAAGGCCGGGCTCATCCGCATCAGGCGATCGATCGCCGCGCCGAAGGCCGATTGGCCGCCTTCGTCGAGCCATTGGCCGGGCGTCAGCGCCGAATAATGCGGGCCCCAAATGCCAGGGATGAAGCGCGCTTCATCCGAGACCGCCATGCAGCAGGCGGAGGTGCCGAGAACCACGGCGACGCGTCGGCGCGGATCGGCGATCTCGTCGCCGCGCGCGGCGCCCAAAGTCGCCAACGCGCCGGCGTGCGCGTCGATCAGCCCGGCGCCGACCGGAACGCCCGGCGGCAGGCCGAACGCGGCCGCAGCGTCGGCGGCGAGGCCGCGTCCGAGCGCCGTCCCCGGCGCGACGATGTCGGCGCCGATGCGGGCGAAGCCCGGCCCGCCCAGCGCCTCGAGCCCGACGCCGGCGAAGAAGTCCTGCGGCCAGCGCCGCTCGCGCGCGAGATAGAGCCACTTGCAGGCGACCGTGCAGGCGGAGCGGGCGAAAGAGCCGGTGGCGCGGTAGGTGAGATAATCGGGCAGATCGAAGAAATGTCCGGCGGCGGCGAAGACGCGCGGCGCGTGGCGCGCCAGCCACAGCAGCTTGGGCGGCTGCATTTCGGGCGAGATCGCGCCGCCGACATAGCGCAGCGCGTCGTGGCCGCCGCGGTTGATCAGTTCCGCTTCTTCGACCGCGCGATGATCCATCCAGACGATGACGTCGCGGGCGGGATCGCCGCTCGGCCCGACCGGCAGCGATTTGCCGGCCGGATCGAGAACGACCAGCGAGCAGGTCGCGTCGAAGCCGATGCCGGCGACCGACTCCGGCTTGACGCCGGCCGTCTCGATCGCCGTGCGCACCGAGGCGACGGTCGCCGCCCAGATGTCGGCCGAGGACTGTTCGACAATGTCGCCGGGCTCGCGCCAGGTGGCGGTCACGCGCCGCGCATTGGAGAGCAATTGCCCGCGCGAAGTGAAAACGCCCGCGCGAACGCTGCCCGTTCCCACGTCGACGCCGATGAACGCTTCATCCATGACCGGCCCCGATGCCAAGCTGGGCGACAAAATTTCACTTGCCGACGGCGCGCGCAAGCGGCGCGGTACTACAACTTGACTTACGCTATTCTTATGCTATAATAAATCGAGAATTTTCCGTTGATTGGAGGAAGCCAATGCTGCAGATCGGCCAGATTGCGCCCGACTTCATCGCTGACACGACCCAAGGCAAGATCCACTTTCACGAGTGGATCGAAGGCTCGTGGGCGGTGCTATTCTCGCACCCCAAGGATTTCACCCCGGTCTGCACCACCGAGCTCGGCTCGGTCGCGCGGCTGAAGGGCGAGTTCGACAAGCGCGGCGTCAAGGTCATCGGCCTGTCGGTCGATCCCGTCGCCGACCATGTCCGCTGGGAGAAGGACATCGAGGAAACCCAGGGCGTGGCGGTCAACTTCCCAATGATCGGCGACACCGACCTATCGATCGCCAAAGCCTGGGGCATGCTGCCGGCGGCGACGCCGGGGACGTCCGCGGGCCGTACGCCCGCCGACAATCAGACCGTGCGCACCGTCTTCGTCATCGCCCCCGACAAGACGATCAAGCTGCAGCTCGCCTATCCGATGACGACCGGGCGCAACTTCGACGAAATCCTGCGCGTCATCGACTCGCTGCAACTGACGGCGAAGCTCAAAGTGGCGACCCCGGCCGACTGGAAGGTGGGCGGCGACGTCATCATCACCGGCGCGGTCAGCGACGAGGAGGCGAAGACGCGGTTCCCGCAGGGCGCGGACCCCCAAGCCCTACATGCGCGTCGTGAAGCTGTAGGCGCAATCCAGATCAGTTGACTAATTCTAGATAATTAGTTTAATGATGGCAAGCATCCGCGCTCGCGGCGGCTACCGTCCCTCGCGAGGCGTGGCTCGAGAGGCGCGACGGGCTATAAACGGCGCCCGCCCGCTCGGGCGGCGCCGTCGGCAGGGGCGACGGGGGGAAGGGCGAATGTCGGCTTTTCTGAATACGATCAATCCGCTGTACTCGCTCTCCGGCCTGTTCGTCGGCGCGCTTGTCGGCTTCACAGGAGTCGGCGGCGGCTCGCTGATGACGCCGCTGCTGGTGCTGCTGTTCGGCATCCACCCGACAACCGCGGTCGGCACCGACCTGCTCTACGCCGGCGTGACCAAGATCTGCGGCTCGGCGGTTCATAACTCCAACCACGCGGTCGACTGGCGCATCGTGCGCCGAATGGCGAGCGGCAGCGTCCCGGCCGCCGTGGCGACGCTGATCCTGCTCAACTACTTCGGCCACGACAACAAGTCGGTGGGAACAGTGATAACCAGCGTGCTCGGCTTCGCTCTGATCCTCACCGCCGTCACGCTCGTCTTCCGCCGCTGGCTGCTGCAGAAGCTCGCCCATGCGCTCGACACTTACAGCGACCGTCAGATCGGGTTGCTGACGGTCGCGCTCGGCGCGATCATCGGCGCGCTGGTGTCGCTCTCCTCGGTCGGGGCCGGCGCAATCGGCGTCACAGCTCTGCTGATCCTCTATCCCAAGCTGCCGACGGTGCGCATCGTCGGCTCCGACATCGCCCACGCCGTGCCATTGGCGCTGATCGCCGGCGCCGGTCATTGGTGGATCGGTTCGGTCGACTGGTCGCTGTTCGTCTCGCTGCTGATCGGTTCGATCCCCGGCATCGCGATCGGCAGCGCGCTCGCCTCGAAAGTGCCCGACGCGGTCCTGCGGCCCGTCCTCGCCGGCACGTTGGCGCTGGTCGGCGGCAAGCTGGTGTTCTGAGCGGCGGCGCGGCGCGCCGAATGTTCCGGAGCGGAGTCTTTGGCGTGACGGCGCTGGGACGAAAGGGGTTCAAAAACCCCGGCGAACTTCAATCGCCGACGCATGAAACGGAGTTCGGCGCGCGCGCCGAGTTTGCGCCCCGACAAGCGTGCTGATTCACCGCGCCGGCGAACGCATGCCGAACGACAACGGCGCCGCCGCCGCGGCAGTCATTCCGTCGCGCCGGATGAGAGGCAGGGACGTGACGTGCGGAGAAAGTCGGGAGAGTTCGCCCGTCGCGCCCCCGCCCTTCGCCGGCGACGGCTTGGCGCCCAGTCGGCTGGCGGCCTCTCGAGGCTCGACGCCGAGGAAGCCGAAGACGTCAGAGGCCGGCATCGGACGGCTGATCAAATAGCCCTGGGCCTCGGCGCAGCCCTCGATCGCTACGCGGGCAAACTGCTCCTCCGTCTCGACCCCCTCGGCGACCGCCTCCATGCCAAGCGCTTTGGCCAGGCCCGTCGCAGCGCGCACGATCGCCACGCTGTCCTCGCGTTGTCCAAGCTCACTGACGAACGACTGGTCGATCTTGATCTTGTCGAAAGGAAAGCGGCGCAGATAGCTCAAGCTCGAGTATCCTGTGCCAAAGTCGTCCATGGCGATCACGCTGCCCATGTCGCGGATGGTGTGGAGCATCGAAATGGCCAGTTCGGCGTCCGTAATCATCACGCTCTCGGTCACTTCGACGATGAGCCGCGAGCCTTCAATGCCCGCCGCCTCGATCGCCTCAGAAATGGTCTGGAGAATTCCAGGCGACTTGAGCTGCACGACGGACACGTTGACGGCGACCTTGATGTGCGCCGGCCATTTGGCGGCCTCCTGGCACGCTCCGCGCAGGACCCATTCCCCGATCGGCACAATCAGACCGTTCTCTTCGGCCACCGGGATGAACTCGCTGGGCGGCACGGCGCCGCGTTCGGGATGGTTCCAACGCAGAAGCGCCTCGAACGATTTCACCTGCCTGTCGGCCACCGAGACGACGGGTTGGAAATGGAGTTCGAATTGCTCCTCGGCGAGCGCGGCCCGCAGGTCGTTCTCCATCTTGCGACGAGAGCGAACCTGTTCGTCCATCGCCGGCTTGAAGAAGCTGTAGCTGCCGCGACTGGTCTTGGCGTGATAAAGCGCCATGTCGGCGTTGCGGATAAGTTCGTCGCAGTCGACGCTGTCGTCCGGCGCCACGGAAATGCCGATGCTGGCGCCAATTTCAATGTCGTTGCCGTCGATCGTGTAGGCTTTGCCGATGGAGGCGATCAGCCGCTCCGCGAGGCGCACGACGTCGCGCGGAACATATGAGACGCGCTGGATGATCGCGAACTCGTCGCCTCCCAGCCGCGCAATCGTGTCGCCTTCGCGAGTGACGGCTTTGATTCGCGCCGTGACTTCCTGCAACAGCTTATCGCCAAAGGGGTGCCCCAGCGTGTCGTTGACCCCTTTGAAATGGTCCAGGTCGAGATAGAGCACGGCGAACTTGGCGATGCGGCGCCGCGCCTCCGCGAGGCATTGTTCGAGGCGCTGCTTGAACTCAATGCGGTTCAATAGACCGGTGAGGGCGTCGCTCCGCGCCAACTCCTGGACCTTCTCCTCGGCGCGGTGGCGCACGGTGACGTCCTCATGCGTCGACACCCATCCGCCGTCGGCGAGCTTCTTCTTCCGCTGAGCGATAATGCGTCCGTCCGATAGTTTGCTGATCGTCAAGAGGCTGCCGTCAGGCTCTTCGATCGGCTCGCTCAGCGCTTTGCCAAAGCCCCGATCGCCGCGGTAGGCGAAGATTTGCGCACGCGTGACCCCAGGCCCCGTCAATTCGTCGGGAAGTCCATAAATCTCAGCGTACCGTTTGTTGCAGGCGACCAGAGAATTGTTCCGATCGTACATCGCCAATCCCTGCACGATGTTGTCCATCGCGTTGTTGAAGCGCTTGTACTGGACCGCAACTTGCCTCTGAATGGCCTCGCGCGCCTGTGCGTCGGCGAGCCGTTCGACATAAACTGCGAGTCTGAACGTCCCGAGGGCGATCGCCAGGACAATGACGGCGGCGCCGAATGCGAGCGCTTCGACTTGATGGAGCCACTCGGCCAGGATGTCGTTCATCGCCACGGCGACGACCGATACGACAGGAAAATCGTGCGAATGGACGACGGCGAACAGCCGGTCGACGCGATCGACGGCGCTGGTCTGTCGCGCCATCCCGTCAAGCTTGCGCGAGATGAGGCGCGTATACACGTCGCCATCGGCGATATCGGCGCCGAATGCGATTTCGCGCTGCGGGAAGCAGGCGACGATCGAGCCGTCCTCGCGGAAGATGGAAACCGACGCATGCTTTCCCAGCGCCACTTTCTTCAAGATGTCATCGAATGGCGCCAGCTCGACGACGCCGTTAACCACACCGAGAAAAGAGCCGTCGCTCGCGGAGACGCGCTTCGACAAGCTCAATTGCCACGTCCCCGAGGCCGCGCTCAGGAACGGCGTCGACACATAGACCGCGTCGGAAGACGCATTGCGCAGCGAATCCAGGTGATCTTGCCCGTGCAGATCGGCAATGTTGACGAGCGGCGCGCGATCAAGGCTGCCGATCTTTCCGTCGGCGCCAACGAAGAAGACGCCGTCAAGCGACCGGTCCTCGGCAAGGCGATCGCGCAGCATCGCCTGGATATCCTTGGCGCCGGCCGCGGATTCCAAAGCGCCGACCGAGCTGACGCCGTCACTTTGCAAGCGTTCGATGACTTTAGAAACAGTCGACAAAACGGATTGCAGCGAGCGATCCGTCTGATCGGAGAGATTGTAGGATAGGTTGCGCGCGCTCCGTGCGCCCTCCTCGACAAGGAGATTGTGGAGATAGGCGTCGAGCGCAGCCGTCCCCGCCAGGACGAATCCGATCAGGATTCCGGCGGCGACGAACAGGGAAGTTTGTCTCCCGACAAGGCGGGCGAACTCGCCCACCCCTCGCTTGAGGCCAAACACGCGTGAATTCACGGCCATCAGTTTCCGATTGCGCTTGTCCATAACGCGAGCGGCTTAAGAAACTTCCAACGCGACGAAGTCGCTTTCATCCATCTTTCGCGCGATATCGACGTTCGCGGCCATTGGTCGCGGCGAAAGGATCATGCGCAGGGCCGAAAGCGCGCGCGGGCCGTCGCTGATGAACGCGACGACGAACTTGCGCCAACCGCTGCGTCGCTGCCGCTGCCGGCGCTCTGGATCGCTTATGGCGGCCAGGGCGGCGATCGATCATGCGCGTCGGCGCGGCCGGGACGACGGCGCCCGACTGGGTCCTGCGGCCGGTTCTCACCGGCGCGTTGGCGCCGATCGGCGGTTCTGACAGGCGGCGGCCGCCGCCCCGAGTTCGGGCGCTATGGCTGACAGCCTCGCCGTCGCGCTCGATTTCATCCAGTGGGGGCTGGCCAAGGCGGGCCGAGGAGGACGACCGAACCTTGGCCGTCCCCGCGCCTGTCGCCTTCGTTCCAGCGTTGCTTGGCGATCGCCGGCCCCGCTAAGGCGCGATCGAGCGCCTGGGCGGCGAGATCCTCGCGATCGGCGCCCGGCTAGCGACTCCGCGCCCGATCAACCCTGCCTAGGCCGTGTGGACGGATTCCGTCGAGCATAGCGTGATGGGATTCCCAAATCAGAGAATCTGTGACTCATGGGTGGTCGGTATCTGGAGGCCGACCATGCTGACGCGAATGACCGATGAGG
>JBEKVR010000033.1:0-36147 GCA_049513815.1 Roseiarcus sp.
CGCCTCGTTGAAGGCGCGGATTTCCAGCAGCATCCGCCTGACGTCGGGATGCACGATGATGGGATCGGCGGGCTTGGTCGGCTCCTTGGCGCCCGTCAGCGATCGCCCTTGCAGACGGTCCTTGGCGTAGGCGGCAGCGTTCTGATAGGCGACCTCGGACAGGCTGAGGCCGTGCACGGCGACGCCGAGCCGCGCCGCGTTCATCATCACGAACATCGCGTTGAGGCCGCGGTTCTCTTCGCCGACCAGCCAGCCCTTGGCGCCGTCGTAGTTGAGCACGCAGGTCGCGTTGCCGTGGATGCCCATCTTGTGCTCGATCGAGCCGCAGGCGACGCCGTTGCGCGCGCCGAGCGAACCGTCGTCGTTGACCAGGAGTTTCGGCGCGACGAACAGCGAGATGCCCTTGGTCCCGGCCGGCGCGCCGTCGATGCGCGCCAGCACGAGATGGATGATGTTGTCGGTGAGGTCGTGCTCGCCGGCCGAGATGAAGATCTTCTGTCCGGTGATGGCGTAGGAGCCGTCGGGCTGAGGGGTCGCGCGGGTCTTGATCAGACCGAGATCGGTGCCGCAATGCGGCTCGGTCAGGTTCATCGTCGCCGTCCACTCGCCGCTCGTCATCTTCGGCAGGTAGCGCTGCTTCAGTTCGTCGGCGCCGTGGGTCGCCAGCGCCGCCGCCGCGCCGTTGGTCAGGCCGGGATACATGGCGAAGGAGAGGTTGGCGGCGATCGTGTATTCGCTCAGCGCCACCGCGAGGAAATGCGGCAGCCCCTGGCCGCCATAGGCGGGGTCGCCGTCGAGCCCGACCCAGCCGCCATCGGCGTAGGCCTTGTAGGCCTCCTTGAAGCCTTTCGGCGTCCTGACCGAGCCGTCGGCGTCGCGCACGCACCCCTGGGTGTCGCCGCTATGGTTGAGCGGCTGCAGCGCCTCTTCGGCGAACTTGCCGCCTTCGCTCAACACCGCTTCGACGACGTCGAGCGGCGCTTCGCCGAACCGCGGCAGGTCGCCGTAGCGCTGGTAGTCGAGCACGTCGCGCAGCAGGAAAAGCGTGTCGTCGACCGGAGCCTTGTAGCTGGGCATGGGCGAATTCCGGAATAAAGGAAAGGACGCCCGCCGGCGGCCGACGGGAGTTCGTTCATATATGAACCATGCGCCGCTCTGGCGCAAGAGGGGATTCTTCCCACTTTCGTCGCTGGGGTCAGTCCGGCTTACGTTCGGCGATCCGCGCCAGCAGCTCCCACGACACGCTCGTCGCCGAAAACAGCAGCACCAGCATCGACGCCGCCAGCCAGCTGGTATTGTCGCCGACGTCGAGCGTCATGCGCGTGGCGGCGACCAGCAGCATCGCAAAGCCGATCAGCGAGGAGAAATGGCGGCGGATGGCGAGGATCCAGGAGCGTCGCTCGGCGCGGTGAAAGACGGTCTGGCCGAAGCGGATGAACACCCAGATCGACCACGTCGCGGTGGAGGCGAGGGTCACGCCGCCGAACACCGGCGTATGGATGTCGGCGAACAGCGCCAGCAGCGACACCATCATCACGGCGAGATAGTTCTGGAACGCCTGCTCGGTCAGTCGCCGCGACACGGCTTGTTCCGGTCCGAGGGCGGCGGGCGCGTTGATCGACACGACGACGAACAGCAAGCCGAGCAGCGCCGCCGAAGCGGCCGCCGTCGCCGTGTAGAACTCCGCCCACGCATGCATGAAAGTCAGCGCCCGAACCCGGCCGTCATCATTTCCCGCGCGTCGGCTGTGTCAACGGCCGCGCGCCGAGAGCGCGCATTCGTCGCGGCTTCGTCGGAGCTTTCTTGCCGCAGATCCGCGCGGGCGCGATCAGACGTCGCGCCGTTCGAGCCGCGCCAGCGCGGCCTCGGGGCTGGAATAGGCCTCCTGGAGATCGGCGCTCCAGTAGCGCAGCTCGTCGAGCGGGATTGGCGCGCCGGTCACCGCGCAGCGCACGAACGCGCCGGGCCGCAGGACGCGGAAGTCGCCGTCGAGGAAACGGATCTGCGCCTCAGTCCCGGCGGGCGGGAAAGGGTCCTGGCGGTTCATCGCATCGTTCCTGGCAGGCGACGGAAGCGCCTCTGCGCTTCACTTAAGCCGCGCGGGCCCGGATTTCCAGTCGCTTGCCGGGTCACATGGGCGAAGGCTTCAATCCCCCTCATCGTGAGGAGCCGGCGAAGCCGGCGTCTCGAACGACGAGGGGGATCGCCTTGCGCCGGCGCCCCCGTCCTTTGACTCGCCTGCTGCGCAGGCGGCTCAGGATGAGGGCGGCGTGTGAGCCGATATCCCGATCCCCCTCACCGTGAGGAGCGCCGCGCCCGCGGCGCGTCTCGAACGAGGAGCGGGCGGCGCGGCGCCGTTTTGCAGAACCCTCCGCATCCTTCGACTCGCCCGCTTCGCGGGCGGCTCAGGATGAGGGTGGCGGGTGAGCCGATATCCCGATCCCCCTCATCGTGAGGAGCCCGCGCGAGCGGGCGTCTCGAACGACGAGGGGGAGCGGCGCTGACCGCTCCAAGCTCGACTTTCTGCTGTATCGTCGCCGGAGATCCACGATGGGGCGCACGGATGAGCGGCGCGTCGATCTACATTCTGCTCTGCGCCGACGGCAGCTACTACACCGGCGTGACCCGGCGAGAGGTCGAGGAGCGGGTCAGCGAGCACGCGCAGGGCTTGATCCCCGGCGCCTACACGGTCAGCCGTCGCCCGGTGAGACTGGTGTTCTCCGAGGTTTACGAGCGCGTCGACGAAGCGATCGCTGCGGAACGGCGGATCAAAGGATGGTCGCGCGCAAAGAAGGAAGCCTACATGCGCGGCGATTTCGCGTCGCTCGTCGCTTTGGCCAAGCGGAAGACAAAGGCGCGGCGGTGATCGACACTCTCTGGAGTCGTCGTCTTTCGAGGCCGCTCCGCGGCGCCCTCGTCCTTGGACTCGCCCGCTTGCGCGGGCGGCTCAGGATGAGGGCGGCGGGTGAGCCGAGATCCCAATCCCCCTCATCGTGAGGAGCCGGCGAAGCCGGCGTCTCGAACGACGAGGGGGAGCCCCTTGCGCCGCCGCCCTCGTCCTTCGACTCGCCCGCTTGCGCAGGCGGCTCAGGATGAGGGCGGTTGGGGAGCCGATATCCCGATCCCCTCATCGTGAGGAGCCCGCGCGAGCGGGCGTCTCGAACGACGAGGGGTAGCGCCCCGCGCCGCCGCCCCCGTCCTTCGACTCGCCTGCTGCGCAGGCGGCTCAGGATGAGGGCGGCGGGTGAGCTCATCTCTCAATCCCCCTCATCGTGAGGAGCGCCGCGCCCGCGGCGCGTCTCGAACGAGGAGGGGGGGATGAAGGATTCTTCGTTCACGCCCCGACGACGCGCCGCGCGTAGCGTTGGCTTAAGCCCGTTAGCACCGTGTAGCCGATCGTGCCGGAGCGCTCGGCGAATTCGTCGAGGCTGACCGCGCCGCCGAACAGCCGCGCATATTCGCCCGGCCGCGCCGCCGTCTCGGGCAGGTCGGTGACGTCGGCGATGATCAGGTCCATCGACATGCGGCCGACCAGCGGGCAGCGGCGGCCGGCGATCTCGACCTCGGCCCCGTCGCGGCCCTCGACCGCGCCGGCGGCGCGCGGCAGGCCGTCGGCGTAGCCGGCGAGCAAGGTGGCGAGCCGCGTGCGCCGCCGCGCCGTCCACTGGCCGTTGTAGCCGCAGGTCTCGCCCGCCTCGATCCAGCGCGTCTGCTGGATCGCGACGTCGAGCGCGACGACCGGCTTCATCGGGTTCGGCCGTCCCGGCGTCGGGTTGCCGCCGTAGAGGGCGTAGCCCGGCCGCCCGAGATCGAAGGCGGGCAGCCCGGGCAGGAACAGGCCGGAGGAATTGGCGAGCGAGGTCTTCAGCGCCGGCAACGCCGCGCGCGCCGCTTGGAAGCGGGCGATTTGCAGCGCGTTGAGCGGGTCGTCGGGAATTTCCGAGGAGACGAAATGGCTCATCAGCAGCTCGGCGCCGCTCTCGCCCGCGGCGGCGACCGCGGCGCGCAGCGCATCGAGCGATTCGAAACCGAGCCGGTTCATGCCGGTGTCGAGGTGCAGCGCCGCCGCCGGCGCCCTCGCCTGCGTGCGGGCGAACGCCGCCCAGCGTTCGAGCTCCGCCGCGCCGCCGATCGCCGGCGCGAGGCGGAAGGCGGCGTAGTCGGCGAGCGGGTCGGCCTTCGCCTCCAGCCCGTTGAGGACAGTAATGCGCGCGTCGGCCTGCGGCAGCAGCGCCCGCAGCTGCTGGCCCTCGCCGATCTGGGCGACGAAGAAGGCGCGGCAGCCGGCGGCGTAGAGCGGCGGCGCGATCGCCTCGATTCCGAGGCCGTAGCCGTTCGCCTTGACCACGGCGGCGCAGTCGCCCGGCGCGGCGCGGCGCTTGAGCAGCCGCCAATTGTCGACGAGCGCCGCGACGTCGATGGTCAGGATCGCCGGCGCGGCGGCGGGTTCGTTCATGCGGACGGGCTCCGCGCGCCAGAGTTTGCCCGGCCGGCGCGCTTTTGCTAAGGGCTGCGACGGGAGCTGTTTATCAGCCTGACGGAATCCGCGCGATGGACAAATTCGCCACACTGACCGGCGTCGCCGCGCCGCTCGAGATCGACAATGTCGACACCGACATGATCATCCCGAAGCAATATCTGAAGACGATCAAGCGCACCGGCCTCGGCAAGGGCCTGTTTTCGGAGATGCGCTACAACGACGACGGTTCGCTCAACCCGGACTTCGTCCTCAACAAGCCGGCCTATGCCAACGCCAAGATTCTCGTCGCCGGCGACAATTTCGGCTGCGGCTCGTCGCGCGAGCATGCGCCGTGGGCGCTGCTCGACTTCGGCGTCCGTTGCATCATCTCGACCGAATTCGGCGACATCTTCTACAACAACTGCTTCAAGAACGGCGTGCTGCCGATCAAGGTGAAGCCGGAAGATCTCGACAAGCTGATGGACGACGCGCGCCGCGGCGCCAACGCGACGCTGACCATCGACCTGCCGGCGCAGGAGATCCGCGGCCCCGACGGCGGCGTGGTGAAGTTCGACATCGATCCGTTCCGCAAGCATTGCCTGATCGAAGGACTCGACGACATCGGCCTGACGATGGTCAAGGCCCCAGCCATCGCCGCCCACGAACAGAAGTCCGCCGCCGCCCATCCGTGGCTGTGAAGGCGACTTCGCCGTTCGCGCAGCGCGGCTAATCACCCCGCCCCTCACCCTGCCTCTCCCCGCAAGCGGGGAGAGGAGATATCGGCGCCTGTCTTCCCCTCTCCCCGTTTTACCGGGAGACGCAGAGTGAGGGGCTTTCGTCCCCTCTCCCCGTTCACGGGGAGAGGCAGGGTGAGGGGCTTGGGGGGTTGGCCGCCGACGGCGCCGTGTTGATCGCCGCTCGACGCTTCCCCCCGAATCGCTGATGATCGCGCCATGAAACCTGTCCTCACCGTCGCGTCGCTCGCCGCGTTCGTCGCCCTCGCCGCGCCCGCCCGCGCCGACTTCGCCTCCTGCGTCGCCTCGCTGCGATCGGACGCCTCGGCCAAGGGCGTGTCGGACAAGACCATCGCCGCGGCGTTCGACAAGCTGCAGCCGGACCCGAAGGTGCTCGACTTCGAGACCAACCAGCCCGAGTTCAAAACGCCGATCTGGGACTACATGGCGGGCCTGGTCGACGACGAGCGCGTCGCCGACGGCAAGGCGGCGATGGCGCGCGAGGCGAGCGCGCTCGCCAAGGCCGAGGCGCGTTTCGGCGTCGACAAACACGTGCTGGCGGCGATCTGGGGCGTCGAGTCGAATTTCGGCGAGAACACCGGCGGCCGGCCGCTGGTGCAGTCGCTGGCGACGCTCGCCTGCCAGAGCGAGGTCCGGCCCGCGTACTATCGCGGCGAGCTGATGGCGACGCTGAAGATCGCCGATCGCGGCGACATTCCGCTCGACAAGCTGAACGGCTCGTGGGCCGGCGCCTTCGGCCAGACGCAGTTCATGCCGTCGACCTTCCTGCGGCTCGCCGTCGATCTCGACGGCTCGGGGCGCGACATCGTCGACAACCCCGCCGCCGCGCTCGGCTCGACCGCCAATTATCTCGCCAAGTCGGGCTGGCGCACCGGCGAGCCATGGGGTTTCGAGGTCAAGCTGCCCGACGGCTACGCCGGGCCGTCCGGTCGCAAGGCGAAAGCGCCGATGTCGAGCTGGGCCGCGCGCGGGATCAAGCGCATCGACGGCAAGCCGCTCGGCGACGGCGACGCCGGGCTGCTGCTGCCGGCCGGGCCGCAGGGGCCGGCGTTCCTCGTCACGAAGAACTTCGACGTCATCTACAGCTACAACGCCGCCGAATCCTACACGCTGGCGATCGCCATCCTCGCCCAGCGCCTCGCCGGCGGCCTGGGAATCGTCACCCCCTGGCCGACCGACGATCCCGGCCTGTCGCGCGCCGAGCGCCGCGAATTGCAGGCTTTGCTCGCCAAACACGGCTACGACGTCGGCGCCCCCGACGGCGCGATCGGCGCCAAGACCAAGAGCGCCATCGCCGATTTCCAAGGCAAGAACGGGCTGACCGTCGACGGGCGGGCGTCGGTCAAGGTGCTGGAGGCGCTTAGGAGGTAGAGGGGCAAGCGGGAATCGGCGCGTTCGTCGCCGCACAAGTCCGGTATCCCGGCGCAAGCGCCACAAGGGGGGCGCGTTACGAGCGGCGCGCGTCATTCCGGACGTAACGAGCGCGATTGCACGCGCTCGCTGCCGGAGTCAGTGTCGCCGCTATGGCAATCGACAGGAGTGAAATTCTCAAGGGCGCCCCTCTCGCGGTCGCAGTCGCAGCCGTGAGCTTGATTCTCGGTACGAAACCTAACGATGTCTCGTCTAATGTCGCGGCATGGCTGCGATGGTGTGGGATTACGGGATTACGGTGACACGAGCATAATTGCTCAATTCGCGCGCTCCGCCTCACGCCCCGCCGACTCACCGCGCCGTCGGCCTCATCATGGACGCGAAATCTTCCGAAGCAGCGAGACGGTCAAGGGCGCGCTCATAGCCCGTCGAAAGACGGGCGTCTCTCGATGCCCTATGTGCGCGCCGCCGCAGGCGGGCTTCGCCCTTTGACCGTCTCGCCGCTTCAGAAACAAGACGCTTCCACGACGTCGACGGCGCTTTCCGGCGAACTTGGCGGCGTGCTTGCGCAATGCAAGCGTTGGCGAAGCGCTTGATCCCTGCCTTGCGGCGGCGAGCGTGACGAGGACTGTTGAGCGGGGCGGAAAGGTGAAACGCGCGCGCATTTCGGCGCTTCGTTGGCAATTGGAGGAATGTTGCCTCTCTGATGGAGCCTTGAACCATCGGAGCCTGTACCGCGTGGCGCCAAAGGCTTAACCGCGGACGGTGTCCTCCCCAACATTCCCAGATTCAAGCTGGGGTGTTCCAGCCATTCCGACAAGTCCTCGGCGCTGCGCAGAATGACGCACCGCGGCGACAGCGCAAGGCGCGCGTTGACGTGGGATAAGTCAGCTTGGGCCTACGCCAGCCACTTCTCGAATCGGGCGATCGAACCTAGAATCGTTCTGCGCTTCGCTCATAGCGTGGTGACGGCGCCGAACTCGGCCATGACCTCCCACATGAGCCCGCGCCGTCACCATTTGTTGCCGCGGATGCGTCGTGAGACCGGACAAATCTTTCCGACTCGCCGCTTCGCACGAAGCGGATCTGCGCCTTCTCGCTGGGCGAAACCCGTGGTATGATAACTTATCATATCGGAGGCCGACCCATGCCTAGCGTGAAGGTGGCGATCACCCTTGAGCAGGAGACTCTGCGCCAAGTCGACAGCCTGGTCGCGCGGCGGGTGTTCCCCAACCGCAGCCGGGCGATTCAGACCGCCCTGCGCGAAAAGATCGAGCGCCTGGAGGGGGGACGTCTCGCGGCGGAGTGCGCCAAGCTCGATCCGGCGTTCGAGCAGGCGCTCGCAGAAGAGGGTCTTGGCGCGGACGCAGCCTCATGGCCGGAATTCTGAGGGGCGAGGTTCGCTGGGCGGACCTCAATCCTGTGCGCGGCCATGAACAGGCGGGCCGGCGGCCCGTCCTGATCCTGAGCCATGACGTCTTCAACGCCCGATCGGGAACGGTCATCGCCGTCGCATTGACCAGCCAGCCGCAGAAGGCTGGCTTCCCGCTGACCCTGGAGCTCGCGGAAGGGCGACTCGGCAAGCCGTCCTGGGTGAAGATCAGCCAGATTCGAACTTTGTCGGTCGAGCGGATCGGCAAGCGCCTCGCGCGAATCGCGCCGCCCGAAGTCGCCAAGGTCATCGAAGGCTTGAACGAGATTCTCGGCGCATAGTCGGCGACTGGCCCCCTCTCTCGGTCGACTCGTCGCGCCGTTTCGGAAACAAGACGCTTCCTTGAGGTCAACGACGCTTCGGACTTCATCCTGAGGCGCTCTCGGTAGCGAGGGCCTCGAAGGATGATCCAGCGTGCGCCGGCGGACGTGCGCGCTGGAACGTCCTTCGCGGCCGCTTCGCGGCGCCTCAGGACGGGGGGAGGGGCGGCGGCGGCAAGCGATTCCAAGCAGAAGCCGCGCGCTTATAGCGACTACTCGCTTTCCGAAATTCAGAATTCCTGCTATTCTAGCGGTAATCCGTCGCGCAGGCGTCGCCTGGGTCGCCGAGGCTGCGGCAACTTGACGAACGCGCGCGTCGCCCTTGACGCGCGCCCAAGCGCCTGAAATCGCTGAGCATGAGCCTTGACATGTCAACCCGCCGCTTGACGAAGCTTGACAAAACTTGACGCGGCTTGACGAAGCGCGACGCGGCGCTTGACGTTGCGAGGCGCGCGAGGGGCGCCCGCCACCGATTGCCGCCGCCGCCGTCTCCCCGCTACAGTCCCGCCCGAAAAGGAAGGCCGCGCCCGATGATCCAGACCGTCGCAACGAAACCCTACGCCGACCAGAAACCCGGCACCTCGGGCCTGCGCAAGAAGACGGCGGAGTTCCAGCAGCCGAACTATGTCGAGAACTACGTCCAGTCGATCTTCGATTCGCTCGACGGCTTCGCCGGCAAGACGCTGGTGATCGGCGGCGACGGCCGCTACTTCAATCGCGAGGCGATCCAGAAGGCGATCCGCATTGCGCTCGCCAACGGCTTCGGCCGCGTCGTCGTCGGTCGCGGCGGCCTGCTGTCGACGCCGGCCGCTTCGGCGCTGATCCGCGGCCTCGGCGCCTACGGCGGCATCATCCTCTCCGCCTCGCACAATCCCGGCGGGCCTGACGGCGACTTCGGGATCAAATACAACGCCGAGAACGGCGGCCCGGCGCCGGAAAAAATCACCGACGCGATCTTCGCCCGCACCAAGACGATCGCCGCCATCAAGACGCTGGACACGCCCGACGTCGATCTCGACGCGCTCGGCGTAACGACGCTCGACGGCGGCGCGGTCGAGATCGTCGATCCGGTGACGAACTATGCGGCGCTGATGCGGACGTTGTTCGACTTCGACGCCATCTACGCGCTGTTCGCCTCCGGCTTCCGCATGCGCTTCGACGCGATGCACGCCATCACCGGCCCCTACGCCCATGCGATCCTCGAAGGCGAGCTCGGCGCGCCGGCCGGCACGGTGGTCAACGGCACGCCGCTGCCCGACTTCGGCGGCCACCATCCCGATCCCAACCTCACCTACGCCAAGGCGCTCTACGACGAGATGATGTCGCCGGCGGCGCCCGATTTCGGCGCCGCCTCCGACGGCGACGGCGACCGCAACCTGATCATCGGCCGCGGCCTGTTCGTCACGCCCTCCGATTCGCTCGCCATGCTCGCCGCCAACGCGCGCCTCGCGCCTCGCTATGCGGCGGGGCTCAAGGGCATCGCCCGCTCGATGCCGACCAGCGCCGCCGCCGACCGCGTCGCCGTCAAGCTGGGCGTTCCCGCCTACGAAACCCCGACCGGGTGGAAGTTCTTCGGCAATCTGCTCGACGCCGGCATGGCGACGATCTGCGGCGAAGAAAGCGCCGGCACCGGCTCCGATCACGTGCGCGAAAAGGATGGCCTGTGGGCGGTGCTGCTGTGGCTCAACATTCTCGCCAAGCGCCGCATTTCGGTGGCTGAGCTGGCGCGCGAGCATTGGGCGACTTACGGCCGCAACTACTACACCCGCCACGATTTCGAGGAGGTCGATCTTGCCGCGGCCAACGCGCTGATGGACGCGCTGCGCGCGCAGTTCGCCAGCCTGCCCGGCAAACGGTTCGGCGCCCTGACGGTCGAGGCGGCCGACGACTTCGAATATCACGACCCGGTCGACGGCTCGGACACCAAGGGCCAGGGCGTGCGCGTGATGTTCGCGGGCGGCTCGCGCATCGTCTATCGCCTGTCGGGCACCGGCACGGTCGGCGCGACGCTGCGCGTCTACATCGAGCGCTACGAGCCGCCGGGCGGCGACCTCGGCCAGGACGCGCAAGCCGCGCTCGCCGACCTGGTCGACCTGTCGCGCTCGCTGGCCGAAATCGAGAAGCGCACCGGGCGGAAGGCGCCGAGCGTCGTCACCTAAAGTGAATCGGAATTGATCGGAATCGCCCTTTGCGTCATGGCCGGGCCGCGATAGCGCAGCGCCTCGACGACGACGGCGAAGGCCGCCGAATGCTGGCGTCGACTGGGGTAGTAGAGATGGTAGCCGGGAAACGGCGCGCACCAATCCTCGAGCACGCTGATCAGCCGGCCGTCGGCGACATAGGGCGCGACGAGATCGGCCTGGGAGTAGCCGAGCCCGAGGCCGTCGAGCGCGGCCCTCAGCCCCATCGACATGACGCTGAACGTCAGTTGGCCGTCGACGCGAACGCTGACCTCGCGGCCATCCTTTTCGAACTCCCACGGCAGCACGCCGCCGGAACTCGGCAAGCGGGCGTTGATGCAATTGTGGCGCGTCAGGTCGCGCGGGGTATTGGGCGCGGGATAGCGTTCGAAATAGGCGGGCGCGCCGACGATCGCCATGCGCAGGTCGGGGCCGATGCGCACGGCGACCATGTCCTTTTCGATCTGCTCGCCGATGCGCACGCCGGCGTCGAAGCGCTCGGCGACGATGTCGACGAAGGCGTTGTCGATGCGGATCTCGATGGCGATTTCCGGATAGTCGCGCGCCAGCCGCGCGACCGCCGGATAGAGCGCGTTATTGGCGGCGTGCTCGCTGGCGTTGATGCGGACGACGCCAGCCGGCGTCTCGCGCAAGCTGCCGATCGCCGCCAGCGCGTCGGCGACGCTTTCGAGGTGTGGGCCGATCGCCCGCATCAGCCGTTCGCCCGCTTCGCTCGGCGCGACGCTGCGCGTCGTTCGCGCCAGCAGGCGCAAGCCGAGCCGCTCCTCCAGCCCGCGCATGGTCTGGCTCAAGGCCGACTGCGACACGCCGAGCTGCGCCGCGGCGCGGGTGAAGCTCTTCTCGCGCGCGATGGCGAGAAAGGCGTTCAGGTCGTTGAGGTCGATGCGCGACATTGATTAGCTGAGCTTATAGCCCATTGCGGCATTAAGCGTCTAATCGAAACTCCCGGCGCCGCCTACATCAGTCACCGGACATTCGCCGTGGCCGCCCCCACCGCGGCACAAACGGAGAATCCGATGCAGAAGCGCATTCTCGGCAAGAACGGCCTCGAAGTCTCGGCGATCGGCCTTGGCTGCATGGGATTGAGCCACGCCTATGGCCCGGCGGTCGAGCCGCAAGCTGGGATCGCGCTGATCCGCGCGGCGGTCGAGCGCGGCGTGACCCTGTTCGACACCGCCGAAGCCTACGGCCCGTTCACCAACGAGGAACTCGTCGGCGAGGCGCTCGCGCCGGTGCGCGACAAGGTCGTGATCGCGACCAAGTTCGGCTTCGACATCGACCTGAAGACGGGGGCGCGCGGCGGCGGCGTCAACAGCCGCCCCGACCACATCAAGGCGGTCGCCGAAGCGTCGCTGAAGCGGCTGAAGAGCGACGTCATCGACCTCTTCTATCAGCATCGCGTCGACCCCGCCGTGCCGATCGAGGACGTAGCGGGCGCCGTCAAGGATCTGATCCACGCAGGCAAGGTCGGGCATTTCGGCCTGTCGGAGGCCGGCGCCCAGACGATCCGCCGCGCCCATGCGGTCCAGCCGGTCGCGGCGGTGCAAAGCGAATACTCGTTGTGGTGGCGCGGGCCAGAGGCGGAGATCCTGCCGACGCTGGAAGAACTCGGGATCGGGTTCGTCCCGTTCAGCCCGCTTGGGGCCGGTTTCCTGACCGGGGCCGTGACCGAGACGACGACGTTCGACCGGTCCGACTTTCGCGCCAGCGTGCCGCGTTTCGCTCCCGACGCGTTGAAGGCGAACCTGGCGCTGGTCGAGCTGCTGCGCGACGTGGCGAAGCGCAAGGGCGCGACGCCGGCCCAGATCGCGCTCGCTTGGCTGCTCGCTCAGAAGCCCTGGATCGTCCCGATTCCGGGGACGACGAAGGTCCTTCGCCTGGAAGAGAATCTCGGGGCGGCCGACGTCCAACTGACCGCCGCCGACCTCGCAGCGATCAAAACGGCGGCCGCGAAGATCGAGCTCAAGGGCGAACGGTTGCCCGAAGCGGCGTTGAAGATGACCGGCCTCTCGACAGCGGTTCGCGGCGGGCGCGAACACGGTCGACAACGAAGAGTCGGTTGATCGACGAACGATAAGGAGAATGGCGATGGCGCCCAACGCGCGCGCTCGCAAGAACCACGACGCGCTTTTTCCCGGTCACGTCTCGACGCTGGCGGCGAGCGATCCCGAGCTGATCGAAACATTCGACAACTTCGCCTTCGACGAAGTGTTGGCGCATGGCGATCTCGACGCGCGCACCCGTCTGATGGTTCAGCTCGCCTCGATGATCGCCTGCCAGGCGCTGCGCGAGTATCGCGTCATGCTCGGAGCGGCGCTCGCCGTCGGCGTCACGCCGATCGAGATCAGGGAGATCGTTTACCAGGCCGTGCCCTACGTCGGCATGGCCAAGGTCTTCGACTTTATCCACGCCACCAACGACGTCCTGTCCGAGCGCGGCGTCGCATTGCCACTGCCTGGCCAGTCCACGACCACGCCCGAGACCCGGATGGAGAAGGGCCTCGCGGTTCAGAAACAGATCATCGGCGGCGACGTCGTGGAGAAACTCTACGCCTCTGCGCCCGCCAACGAGCTGCACGTCCAGCGCTACCTGTCGGCCAATTGTTTCGGCGACAATTACACCCGCACCGGCCTCGACCTTCCCACCCGCGAACTTCTCACCCTTAGCATGCTCGTTTCGCTCGGCGGCTGCGAAGCGCAGGTTAAGGGCCATGTCGCCGCCAACCTCAATGTCGGCGCCGACCGCGCGCGCCTGATCGACGTCCTGACGCAACTGCTGCCGTTCATCGGCTATCCGCGCACGCTCAACGCGCTGCGGGCGCTCGACGAGGCCGCGCCGCCGTCGGCGAGACAATAGGGCGTAGGAACGCCGGCGCGCCGATGATCGCCGCAATCCCAGGAGAACCGCGATGTCGCAACGCACATGGCTCATCACCGGCGTCAGCAGCGGTTTCGGCCGTGAGCTGACCGATCAACTGCTCGCCCGCGGCGACCGCGTCGTCGGCACGGTGCGCGACGTCGGCAAGGTCGCCGATCTCATCAAGCGATATCCCGAGGCGTTCAACGCCGAAAGGCTCGACGTGACCGACACTGCGGCGATCCGCGCGGTCGTCGATCGCGCTTTCTCCGATCTTGGGCGCATCGACGTGATCGTCAGCAACGCCGGCTACGGCCTGTTCGGCGCGGCCGAGGAGCTTTCCGACGCCCTGATCGATCACATGGTCGCCACCAACCTGGTCGGCTCGATCCAGCTCATCCGCGCCGCGCTGCCGCATCTTCGCGCCCAGGGCGGTGGACGCGTCATCCAGATCTCGACTTACGGCGGGCAAGTCGCCTTCGCCGGCAACTCGCTGTACCACGCCACCACGTGGGGCATCGAAGGCTTCGCCGAATCGGTCGCCCAGGAGGTCGCGCCGTTCGGCATCGGCATGACGATCGTCGAGCCCGGCGGCGCGCGCACTGAGTTTCGTTACGGCAGCGCGCAGATCGCGAGGCTGACGCCGACCTACGACAACAATCCGGCGCACGCCTTCCTGCGCATGCTCGATCCCAAGAATGGCCTCGCGCCGGGCGACCCGGCCCGGATGGCGGCGCGCATCATCGACAGCGTCGACGTCGAGCCTGCGCCGCTGCGCATGGTGCTCGGTTCGCAGGCGCTGGAGAGCACGCTCTCGACGCTGCGCAAACGCCTCGAGGGGTTTGAAGCGCAGAGGGAACTCGCCGCTTCGACGGATTTCCCGCCCGGCGAGTGAGCCCGATCGCCGGATCAGAGCGGCTAAGACGATCAAGTCAATCAGGAGTTCCAATCATGCAGAAGCGCATTCTCGGCAAGAACGGCCTCGAAGTCTCGGCCATCGGCTTCGGCTGTATGGGTCTGAGCTTCGCCTATGGGCCGGCGATGGACCGCAACGAGGCGATCAAGCTCATCCGCGCCGCCTACGAGCGCGGCGTCACCTTCTACGACACCGCCGAATGCTACGGGCCGTTCGTCAACGAAGAATTGGTCGGCGAGGCGCTCGCGCCGGTGCGCGACCAGGTCGTGATCGCGACCAAGTTCGGCTTCCGCAACGGCGACACGCGGCTTGGCCCCGACAGCCGCCCGGAGAACATTCGCGCCGTCGCCGACGCCTCGCTCAAGCGGCTGAAGACTGACCGAATCGACCTCTTCTACCAGCACCGGGTCGACAAGACTGTGCCGATCGAGGACGTCGCCGGAGCGGTGAAAGAGCTGATCGCCGCGGGCAAGGTCAAGCATTTCGGCATGTCGGAAGCGGGCGCGCAGACGATCCGCCGCGCCCACGCCGTGCAGCCGGTGACGGCGGTGCAGAGCGAATATTCGCTGTTCTGGCGCGAACCGGAGACGAAGATCTTTGCGACGCTCGCGGAGCTCGGCGTCGGCTTCGTGCCGTTCAGCCCGCTCGGCCGCGGTTTCCTCACTGGCGCGATCGACGACAAGACCCAGTTCGCCGCCGGCGACGCTCGGAATAATTACCCGCGGTTCACGCCGGAAGCGCGCAAGGCCAATCTGGCGCTGGTCGACCTGCTCGGCGACATCGCGGCGAAGAAGGGCGCAACCAAGGCCCAGCTCGCACTCGCCTGGCTCATCGCCCAGAAGCCGTGGATCGCGCCGATTCCCGGCACGACCAAGCTCCATCGTCTTGAGGAAAACCTCGGCGGGGCCGAAGTCTCGTTGACCACTGCCGACCTCGGCCAGATCGAAGCCGCGCTCGCCCGCATCAAGGTCGAAGGCGACCGCTATCCCGCAGCGTGGCTGGCGCTGGTCGACAAATGACGCCTCGGCGCGACGTCCGCCAGGCTGATCGAACCGCCGCGCTCTTGCGCCGATCAGGCGGCGGCCGAACGGGAGATCTTGCGCGCCGCGGCCCGTTCGGCGCCCGGCGCCTCCGCCCGAGGATGCGGCGGCGCCAGGGGCAAATCGGCGATCTCCCTCAAGTTCATCGCCGCGATGGCGGGGTGATCGATCGGGTCGGTTCCGCGCGCCGGCGCCTGCGCCGCCGCGGCGAGGTGATGCGCCAGCGTCCGCACGGCCTGCGAGAGAAAGTGCAGGCTCATTCAAGCCTCCTGTTGTATTTCATGTCTGTAATGTATGAGGAAAACAGGCCTTCTGGTATGGAGAATTGCGCTGCTTGGGTTTAGCGTAGCTATATGGAGAGCCTCAATCGCTATCCGCTTGTCGCCCTGCGCGCGGTCGAGGCGGCGGGCCGGCGCGGCAGCCTCGCCAAGGCCGCCGACGAGCTCGGCGTCACGCCCGGCGCAGTGAGCCAGCACATTCGCAAGGTCGAGGCGCAGCTCGGCCGCAAACTGTTCGAGCGCGCGGCGCGGGGCCTGAGGCCGACCGCCGTCGGCGCGCCGCTGATCGAATCGCTGACCCGCGGCCTGCAGGAGATCGCGCGCGCCGTCGCCGCCGCCGAAGCGCGGCGGGGGACCGGGTTGACGATTTCGGTCGCGCCGGTGCTGGCGGCGAAATGGCTGGTGCCGCGGCTGACCCGCTTTCACGCCGCCTATTCCGACATTGCGCTGCGCATCGACGCCACGTTCGAACTCGTCGATTTCGACGTTTCCGACGTCGACGCCGGGGTGCGGGTCGGCGTCGGACCTTGGCCCGGCGTGCGCGCGGAACGGCTCGCCGGCCTGGCGCTGTTTCCGGTCTGCAGCCCTGCGGTGGCGGAACGGATCGCCGGCCTTGATGACCTCGCGCGCCTGCCGATCATCCGCGACCACGGCTCGCCGGGCCGCTGGCCGCTGTGGCTCGCCGGTCAGGGCGCGCCCGACCTCCCGCTCGCCGCCGGTCCGGTCTATTCCGACGCCGGCCTCTGTCTCGAGGCGGCGATCGCCGGCCAGGGCGTGACGATAGCCTGGCCGACGCTGGCGGCGGACGCGCTGAAGTCGGGCGTCGTGCGCGCGCCCTTCGCCGGCTGCGTCGACGCCGGCGAATCCTATTGGCTGGTCGCCTCCGCGGCGCGCGCGCCGTCGGCCGCCGCTCGCGCCTTCGCGCGCTGGCTCAAAGCCGAACTCGCCGCCGACGGCGCGATCTGAAGCGCGCCGGCAAAGCTTTGTTCATCGGCGACGGGCAAGCTGCGGCGCCGTTTCGAACGCGTAAGCGAAGGACGCTCCATGACCGCCGAGGCGGGCCGACCGCAAGCGCCAAGCGCCGCGCCCGCCGCCGCCGCGTCGACGTGGCTCCGCCTCGTCTATTTCGCGCTGGTCGCGCTGATGGCCGCGCCGGTCGCGGTCTGGCCGATTCCGCGCAGCTGGGATCTGGTCAATCACTGGGCGCGCCTGACGCTCTATCAGATACCGGCGGCCGATCCGCTCGCCGCGCTCTATCAGGCGCGACTGGCGCTGATTCCCAACCTCGCGGTCGACCTCGTCTATCTCGCGCTGTCGCCGGTTCTGACGGCGGAGAGCGTGATTCGGCTCGCCTGGATCGCCTCCTTCGCGCTGCCGGCCTGGGGCGCATGGCGGCTCAACAAGGCGCTCAACGGCGCTCCCCAGCCGATCATCCTTGTCGCGCCCGCGCTCTCCTACAATCTCGTCACCACTCTCGGCCTGGTCAATTTCGCGCTGGGGATGGGTCTGGCGATCCATGCCGTCGCGTGGTGGCTGACGATCGATCGGAACCGACCCTGGACGCGCTTCGTCGTCTTCAACGTCCTGTCGGCGGCGCTGTTCTTCTGCCATCTCGCCGCCTATGCGGGGTTCTGCCTCATTGTCGGGCTCATCGAAGCGTCGCCGCGCTCGGGCGAGTCATGGCGCGAGTGGCTCGGTCGTGTGTGGTCGACGCCCTTCTGCGTCGCGCTCGGCGCAATCCTGTGGTTGTTCGCCGTTCCGTTCGAGACCCGCTTCGGCGGGCCCGGGATCAAGGCCATGAGCCTCGCGGCGCCGATGCTCGAAGACGATCTGTCGATCGGCTTCGTCGAAACCATGGCGCTGGCGATTGCGCTCTTTGCCGCGTGGAACCGCCGCCTGCTGACCTTCGCGCCGGCGATGCGCCTGCCGCTCGCCGGCCTCCTCGTCGCGATCGCCGTTCTGCCGCCGGCCAGGGGCGCGGCCGACTACATCGACGCGCGGCTCGCCGTCCTTTTCGCCTATATTGCGGTCGCCTCGCTCGGCGGCCCGGTCGGCGCCTCGGCCAAGCGGGGGCTCGCCGCCGCGGCGGCGATCGTCTGCGCCGCGCGGGTCGCGGCGGCGGCGCCGGGCTGGGCCGAATATGCGCGCGAAGCCGACGATTTTCGCCAGGCGATTCGCGCCGTCGCGCCCGGCGCCCGCGCGCTGGTCGTCGCGCCGCCGGCCGACGCCTGCGGCGCCGGCGCCGAGCAGCACTATTTCCGCGGCCTCGCCAATTTCGTCGTCATCGACCGCCGGGCGCTGGTCTCGACCCTATTCACCGGCAAGGGCATGCAGCCGGTCGCGCAGCTCGACCCACGGATGGCCGACACGCCCTGGGTGGCGGTCCGGCCGTCGTGGCTCGCCGCCCACCAAGGCGCCGGCGGCGGCTCGAGCTGGCGCGAGGTCTACGACACGACGATTCTGCTGCACGGCGGCTGCGTCTGGCGGCTCGACGCGCCGGGCCTGACGCCGATCGCCGAAAGCCGCATGGCGACGATCTACCGCGTGCGCTGAGGCCTGATTTGGCCGAATCGCCGATTCGGCATATGTCGGGGCGTTTTTTCGAGCCGCGCCGGCCCGATTCCGGCGCGAGGAGTGACGCCTCATGAGACTGCCGCGCGAACTTGGCCCCATCCATTTCGTCGGCATCGGCGGCATCGGCATGTCGGGCATCGCCGAGGTGCTGATCAATCTCGGCTATGTCGTGCAGGGCTCGGACGCCAGCGACAACGCCAACGTCAAGCGGCTGCGCGAGCGCGGCGCTTCGGTCTTCGTCGGCCACGACGCCGCCCATCTTGGCGAGGCGGCGGTGGTGGTCGTCTCGACCGCGATCAAACGCGACAATCCCGAGCTGACGGCGGCGCGGGCGCGGCGCATTCCGGTGGTGCGGCGCGCCGAGATGCTCGCCGAGCTGATGCGGCTCAAGCAATGCGTCGCCATCGCCGGCACTCATGGCAAGACGACGACGACTTCGCTGGTGGCGACGCTGCTCGACGCCGGCGGCTTCGATCCCACCGTCATCAACGGCGGCATCATCAACGCCTACGGCACCAACGCGCGCCGCGGCGGCGGCGACTGGATGGTGGTCGAGGCCGACGAAAGCGACGGCACCTTCCTCAAGCTGCCCGCCGACGTCGCCATCGTCACCAACATCGATCCCGAGCACCTCGACCATTTCAAGACCTTCGACGCGATCAAGGAGGCGTTCCTCGCCTTCGTCGAGAACCTGCCGTTCTACGGCTTCGCCGTCATGTGCCTCGACCATCCGACCGTGCAGGAGATGGTCGGAAAGATCGAGGATCGTCGCGTCGTCACCTATGGCGAGAACCCCCAGGCCGACGTGCGCCTGCTCGACGTCGATCTCGCCGGCGGCGTGACGAAGTTCAGCGTGCTGATCCGCGACCGCAAGAACGGCGAGGCGACCTTCATCGACGACCTCGCGCTGCCGATGCCGGGCCGCCACAACGCGCTCAACGCCACCGCGGCGATCGCCGTCGCCCACGAGCTGAAGGTCGCGCCGGCGACGATCCGCAAGGCGATCGCCGGCTTCGGCGGCGTCAAGCGGCGCTTCACCCGCACCGGCGAATGGAAGGGCGTGACGATCTTCGACGACTACGGCCACCACCCGGTGGAGATCGCCGCCGTGCTGCGCGCCGCGCGCGACGCCGCCAGCGGCAAGGTGATCGCTGTCGTCCAGCCCCATCGCTACACGCGTCTGCAGTCGCTGTTCGAATCCTTCGCCGGCTGCTTCAACGACGCCGACGCCGTCATCGTCGCCGACGTCTATCCGGCTGGCGAGACGCCGATCGCCGGCGTCGACAAGCAGGCGCTCGCCGCCGCAATCAACGCCCATGGCCACCGCCAGGCCGTCGTTCTGCCCGCGCCCGACAAGCTCGCCAGTATGGTGCGCAAGATCGCCCGGCCGGGCGACTATGTCGTCTGCCTCGGCGCCGGCAGCGTCACCCAATGGGCTTACGCGCTGCCCGCCGAGCTCGCCGCGCTGGAGGCGGCGGCATGACGCGAAAGACGGCGCTCGCGCTTCGGCACGTCGCGTTCGAGGATGTCGGCGTCTGGGCGGCGACGCTCGACGCGCAAGGCTACGATCTCGCTTACGTGGAGGTCGGCCTGCGGCAATTGCCGTTCGACCGCATCCAGGCGTGCGATCTGCTCATTGTTCTCGGCGCGCCGATCGGCGTCTATGAGACGGAAGCCTATCCGTTCCTGATCGAGGAGATGGCGGCGATCGGGCGTCGACTCGCGGCCCGCCGGCCGACGCTCGGCGTTTGCCTCGGCGCGCAGTTGATGGCGGCGGCGCTCGGCGCGCGCGTCGCGCCGGGGCCAGGCAAGGAGATCGGCTACGCGCCGGTCGAGCTTGTCCCCGCCGCAAAGGCTTCGCCGCTTGCCGCGATCGAGCGCTTGAACGTTCTCCATTGGCACGGCGACGCCTTCGACCTGCCCAGCGGCGCCGAGCGGCTCGCCGCCACGACGCTGTGCCCGAATCAGGCGTTTCGCCTCGGCGATTGGGCGCTGGCGCTGCAGTTCCACCTCGAGGCGGATCCCGACGCGATCGAATCCTGGCTGATCGGCCACACCGGCGAACTCGCCAAGGCGGGGATCGATCCGCGGACGATTCGCGCCGACGCGCGCCGTTACGGCGCTACCCTCGCAGCGGCGGGCCGAGCCGCGCTGCGACGCTGGCTCGAGGCGACGCCGTCATGATCGGCGGCCGCGCCAGCCTCGTCGACGACTTGCGCGCGCGCGCCCCCGACTTGCGCGGACGGCTCGCCGCGGACGTCGCGCTGGCGCCCTTCACCTGGTTCCGAGTCGGCGGCCCGGCCGAAGCGCTCGTCTCGCCGGCCGACGAGGACGATCTCGCCTATCTGCTCGAGCGCCTGCCGCCGGAGACTCCGGTCACGGTGATCGGCGTCGGCTCCAACCTCATCGTCCGCGACGGCGGGGTTCGCGGCGTAGTGATTCGCCTGGGCGGCAAGGCGTTCGGCGCGATCGAGACGACACCCGATTGCCGCGTCATCGCCGGCGCGGCGGCGCTCGACGCGCAGGTTGCGCGCGCTGCTGCGGAAGCGGGAATCGACGGTCTTGCTTTCCTGCGCGGCGTGCCGGGGTCGATCGGCGGGGCGCTGCGGATGAACGCCGGCGCGCATGGCGGCGAAACGCGCGAAGTCTTCGTCGAAGCGCACGGGATCGACCGCACCGGCGCAAAGCGAAGTTTTGGTCCGGCCGAGATGGGTTTTTCCTATCGCCACAGCGAAGCGCCGGACGACGTGATTTTCACCCGCGCCGTGCTGCAAGGCCGCCCGGGCGATCCGCAGGCGATCAGGGCCGAGATGGACCGCATCACCGCCGCCCGCGAGGCGTCGCAGCCGATTCGCGACAAGACCGGCGGCTCGACGTTCAAGAACCCCCCGGGCCACAAGGCCTGGCAATTGATCGACGCCGCCGGTTGCCGCGGTCTGGTCGTCGGCGACGCGCAGGTTTCGACGATGCACTGCAACTTCCTGATCAACCGCGGCGCCGCGACCGCCGCTGACATCGAGGCGCTCGGCGAGGAAGTGCGCCGGCGCGTCAAGGCGTCGAGCGGGGTGGAATTGGAGTGGGAGATCAAGCGGGTCGGGGAGACGGGGTAGGCGCGCCGTCGCCGATCACGCCGCCGCGCTGCTTCCCCGCAGCTTCTTGCGCAACGCAGCGAAGGAAATCAGCCGCTGCGCGTCTTCGTCCCACAGCGTGTAGTTCACACAGCGCAGGCTTTGCCACAGCGTCACGCGACTGATCGTGCCGAGCTCCGGATAGTCGCGCAGCACTTCGCGCAGGCGATAGAAGGGAATGCGGCTGGAGAGGTGGTGGACGTGGTGCACGCCGATATTGGCGCTGAACCAGCGCAGGACCATCGGCAGGTCGTAAAACGAGGAGCCGTGCAGCGCCGCCTCGGGCAGGCTCCACTGCGCCTCGTGCGCCCAGCGCGTGTTTTCGAATTGATGCTGGACGTAAAACAGCCAGACGCCGATCGTCGCGGCGAGCACGAAGATCGGCCCGTGAATCAAGAGGAACGGCGCCGGGCCGATCAGCCACATCAGCACGGCGATGACGACCGCGGCGCCGAGGTTGGTCGACATCGTCGAAAGCCAAGGCTTCCAGCCCTCGCCCATGAGGCCAAGCGGCGCGCGATGCTGCAACAGGAAGAGATAGGTCGGACCGAGCCCGAACATCACCAGCGGATTGCGATAGAGCCGGTAGCGCAGCCGCTTGCGCCAATCGAGCGCCAGATATTCGCCGACCGTCAGCGTCACGATGTCGCCCAGGCCGCGACGGTCGAGATTGCCGGCGGTGGCGTGGTGGGTCGCATGCGTGCGCTTCCAATAATCGTAAGGCGTCAGGGTGACGACGCCACACACCCGCCCGACCCAGTCGTTGAGCGCGCGGTGTCGAAAGAACGCGCCGTGACCACAGTCGTGTTGGATGAGAAACAGCCGCACCAGAAATCCGGCCGCCGGTAGAGCCAGCGCCAGGGTCAGCCAATAGCTGACATGCATCAGCGCCCACATCGCCGCCCAAAGCGCGACGAGAGGGGCGAGGGTGACGGCGATTTCCGTCAGGCTCAACGCGAGTTTGGGGTCGCGATAGCGGGCAAGAACGCCGGGGAGCCGTTGCGTCTCCGGCAGAGTGGGCGGCGGAGGCGTCGGCAGGGCGTTGTCGGTCATGGGGTCTTGCATCAGCCCCCACATAGCGGCATTTCGGTGGCGAACCGAGTCGCCATGGGCGATTTAGGCGAGGCTCGGCGAGCAGAGAGCCGGCGGCGGACCTTGAGCCGCCGGCCCGAACGGCGCCGCAAGCTTCGCGCAGGCCGCGCGGGTTAACGCCCCCTTAACGTGGCCGCATTAATTCTGCCTTAACTGGCGCGCGACCGGCCTCGGAGGGGCGATGAAGCACGTAGCGATGTTGATGGGCGGCTGGTCGGCCGAGCGTCCTGTCTCGCTCAATTCCGGCCGCGGCTGCGCCGACGCGCTGGAGGCGCGCGGCTATCGCGTCACCCGGATCGACGTCGACCGCGACATCGCCTCCACCCTGGCCCGCCTCAAGCCCGACGTCGCCTTCAACGCCCTGCACGGCCGCGGCGGCGAAGACGGCACGATCCAGGGCATGCTCGAAATCCTGCGCATCCCCTATACCCATTCCGGCGTGCTCGCTTCGGCCCTGGCGATGCAGAAGGACCTCGCCAAGCTTGTCCTCCAGGCGGCCGGCGTGCCGGTCGCGGCCGGCCGGGTCGTCGACCGCCATGAGGCGGCGCTCCGCCATGCGATGGAGCCGCCCTATGTGCTCAAGCCGGTCGACGAGGGCTCGTCGTTCGGCGTGGTGATCGTCAAGGACGGCCGCGCTCATCCGCCCCAAGAGGTCGGCCGCGCCGATTGGCCCCATGGCGACCGGCTGCTCGCTGAACATTTTGTCGACGGCAAGGAGCTGACCTGCGCCGTCATGGGCGACCGGGTGTTCGACATCATCGAAATCCAGCCGGTGTCCGAAGCGTTTTACGGCTACGACGCGAAGTATGCGAAAGGCGGGTCCGTTCACGTCCTTCCGGCGAAAATTAAACCGAAAATTTACCATGAAGTCCAAGAGTTGACCCTCAAGGCGCATCGCGCGCTCGGCTGCCGTGGCGTCAGTCGGACTGACTTTCGCTTGGACGAATCGAAGGGGGAATCCGGCGAACTGGTCTGTCTCGAGGTCAACACGCAGCCCGGGATGACCGAAACGTCGCTGGTGCCGGACATGGCGGCTTACGCCGGCCTGTCGTTCGGCGAGTTGGTGGAATGGATGGTGGAGGACGCTTCGTGCAATCGTTGAGCGGCACGTACGGCCTGCGGCTGGCGGCGCAGCCTGCGCTGGCGCTCGCCCAGACCGCCGCCGCGCCGACTCGCGTCCTGCTGCGCGGCGAGCGGACGCGCCGCGGCGCGGCGCGCTGGACGTTGCATTTCGCCAGGCCGGCGCCGCGCGGCGTCGGCCTCGTCCTCGTCATCGCGCTGCTCGGCGGCGTGACGATCGTCGGCGCCGAGCGCGGCGGCGAATACGAAGCGTTCGCCGCGCGCGAAGGCGGCGTCGGCGACTATGTCGCGCGCGCGCTCGGCTTCGGCGTCGCCGCGGTCACCATTTCCGGCCAATCGCAGATCGGCGAGCGCGAGATCCTCTCGCTTGCCGACCTCAGCGCCAAATCGTCGCTGCCGTTCTTCGACGCGGTCCAGGCGCGCAAGAATCTCGAGGCGCTGCCGCTGATCAAGCAGGCGAGCGTGCGCAAGCTCTATCCCGATCGCATCGTCATCGACATCGTCGAACGCGCGCCCGCCGCGCTGTGGCAGAAGGACGGCGAGCTCAGCGCCGTCGCCGCCGACGGGACGGTGATCGACAAGGCCGACGACGGCCGCTACGCGGCGCTGCCGTTTGTGGTCGGCGAGGGGGCCAACGACCGCGTCGGCGAGTTCACCGCGCTGCTCGACGCCTCGGCCGAGCTCAGGCCGAAGATTCTCGCCGGCATATTGGTCGGCGACCGGCGCTGGAGCCTAAAGATGCGTTCGGGCGTCGAGGTCAAGCTGCCGGAAGACGATCCGCAGGCGGCGATGGCGACGCTGCTGACGCTGCAGCGCCAGTCGCGCATTCTCGACCGCGACATTCTCTCCGTCGACCTGCGCGTGCCGGGCAAGGCGTTCGCCCGCCTGTCCGAAGAGGCGGCGGCTGCGCGCGCGGCCGCGGCCAAGCCGAAGAAGGCGGGGTCGCCATGACGTTCCGGCCGCTCACGCCCCGCATGCGGCAATTGCCGCCGAAGAAATCGGCCGTCCTATCGGTGCTCGACGTTGGCGCGTCGAAGGTTGTCAGCCTGATCGCCCGGCTGACGCCGACGTCGGCCTCCGAAGCGCTGCCCGACCGCACCCACCGCTGCCGCGTGCTCGGCATCGGCCACCAGCGCTCGCGCGGGGTCAAGGCCGGCGCGATCGTCGATCTCGACGCGGCGGAGAGCGCCATCCGACTGGCGATTGACGCCGCCGAGCGGATGTCGGGGGTCGAAGTCGACAGCGTCGTCGTCAACATGTCCGGCGGCCGGCTGTCGTCACAATTGTTCGACGCCAAGATCGCGCTGCGCGGCAAGGCGGTCGGCCAGAGCGAGATCCATCGCGTGCTCGAAGCGGCCTCGGCGGCGGGCTCCTACGCCGGTCGCGCAGTCCTGCATGCGGCGCCCACTGGATTCTGGCTCGACGGCGCCGCCGGCGTCAGAGACCCCAAAGGCATGATCGGCGACGAACTCGGCGCGGAAATGCACGTCGCCACCTGCGACGCCGCCGCGGCGCGCAACCTGATGTTGGCGATCGAACGCTGCCACCTCAGCGTCGCGGCGATGGTCGCGACGCCATACGCCGCCGGCCTGTCGACTCTGGTCGACGACGAGGTCGAGATGGGCGCGGCGTTGGTCGATTTCGGCGCCGGCACGACCTCGATCGGCGTGTTCGCCGGCGGCCGGATCGTCCACGTCGATGCGATCGCAGTGGGCGGCGCGCATGTGACGATGGATGTCGCGCGCGGCCTTTCCGTCAGTCTCGCCGACGCCGAACGGCTCAAGACCCTTTACGGCGCCTGCATCGCTTCGCCTTCGGACGAGCGCGATTCGATCGCGGTCCAGCGCGTCGGCGACGACATGGACCATTCCACCCACGTGCCCAAGTCGGAGCTGGTGCGCATCATCCGCCCGCGGGTCGAAGAAATCCTCGAACTGACCCGCGACCGACTGAAGGCGGCCGGCCACGGCATCCACGCCGGGCGGCGGCTCGTGCTGACCGGCGGCGGCTGCCAGTTGACCGGCCTGCCCGAGCTCGCGCGCTCGATCGTCTCGCCCCAGGCGCGCATCGGCCGGCCGCTCGGCGTCGAGGGCTTGCCGGAATCGGCCAAGAGCCCAGCCTTCGCGGCGGCGGTCGGGCTGATGGTCTATCCGCAGGTCGCGGGAATCGAGCATTTCGAGCCGCGCCGCGCCGATCGCGGGTCACGCGGCGACGACGGTTATGTTTCGCGGGTCGGGCGGTGGTTGAAAGAGAGTTTTTGAGGCGCGGCGTCCGCGATCCGCGGCGCAGCGCGAGTTGGGAATCCATGCGTTCAAACCGGCGCCAGCGGGCGTCCAAGAGATGAGGCCAGCTATGTCGATCAATCTGAAGGCGCCCGAACTGAGGGAGCTCAAGCCGCGCATCATCGTCTGCGGCGTCGGCGGCGCCGGCGGCAACGCAGTCAACAACATGATCGTGTCCGGATTGTCGGGCGTCGACTTTGTCGTCGCCAACACCGACGCGCAGGCGCTGGCCTCCTCGCGCGCCGATCGCGTCATCCAGATGGGTCTGCAGGTGACGGAAGGGCTCGGCGCCGGCTCGAAGCCGGAAGTCGGCCGCGCCGCCGCCGAGGAGGCGATGGAGGAGATCCGCGATCACCTCTCCGGCGCGCACATGGCCTTCGTCACCGCCGGCATGGGCGGGGGCACCGGCACCGGCGCCGCGCCAGTCGTCGCCCGCGTCGCCCGCGAACTCGGCATTCTCACCGTCGGGGTCGTCACCAAGCCATTCCACTTCGAGGGGATGCGGCGCATGCGACTGGCCGACGGCGGCATCGCCGAGCTGCAGAAGTGCGTCGATACGCTGATCGTCATTCCCAACCAGAACCTGTTCCGCGTCGCCAACGAGAAGACGACCTTCGCCGACGCCTTCGCCATGGCCGACCAGGTGCTCTATTCGGGCGTCGCCTGCATCACCGACTTGATGGTCAAGGAAGGCCTGATCAACCTCGACTTCGCCGACGTGCGCTCGATCATGGGCGAGATGGGCAAGGCGATGATGGGCACCGGTGAAGCGAGCGGCGAGCGCCGCGCGGTGATGGCCGCCGAGGCGGCGATCGCCAATCCGCTGCTCGACGAGACCTCGATGAAGGGCGCCCGCGGTCTGCTGATCTCGATCACCGGCGGTAACGACCTCACGCTTTACGAAGTCGACGAAGCGGCGAGCCGCATCCGCCAGGAAGTCGACGAGGAGGCCAACATCATCCTCGGCGCCACCTTCGACTCGGCGCTTGACGGCGTCGTCCGGGTTTCGGTCGTCGCCACCGGCATCGACCAGGCGACGATCGACCAGATCGAGCCGGTCGCGTCGCCGCCGCGGACCGAAGCGGCCGCTCGCGCGCGCGTCGTTCCGCCGCGCCCGTTGCCCACCGCGATCGCGCGGGAGGAGCCGGCCGAGCCGGCGCCGCTCGCCGCTTCGGCGCTCGACGACGTCGAGATCAGGCCCGCTGCGCCGCGCGCAACCGCCTATATCCAGCCGCCGGCGCCGGCGCATGAAGAGGAACCGATCGAGCGCGAGTTCATTCCGCCTGCGCCCGAACAGACGGCGCTACGCGCCCCGCGCATGCCGCAGATCGAGGAGCTGCCGCCGATCGCCCAGAACCAGCTGCGCGCCCACCGCGGCGAATCGCCGAGCGCTCCGCCGCCGGTCGAAACGCGCCGCCGGTCGCTGCTGGAGAAGCTCGCCGCTTTCGGCGTCAGCCGCCACGAGGACGACGTTCCGGCGCCGCGCGGGATTCCCGCTCCCCCGGTTCCGCTCGCCCCGCCTCGGCCGAGCGCCGCCGCGGTGCACGCCGAATACGGGCGGCCGCAGCCCCGCCCGGCCGCGCCGCGTCCGGTCCAGGGCCAGCTCGACCCGCACGGCCGCGCGCCGACGCGGCCCGCGTCGCTCGAGGACGATCAGCTTGAGATTCCGGCGTTTTTGCGCCGGCAATCCAACTGAACGAATCGGCGAATTGGAAATCTGACGGCCGCGGCCCCCGCTGCGGCCGTTTTCCGTTGTGGCGCCAGCGCGTTCTACGCACAGTCAATTCTTTATGTAAGATATTGTTGTGTTTGAAGGAATCATGGTTGCTCAGATGTGTAACTTTTGTACACGAAAGGTGATTTGGCCCTCGGCGGCGGCGCAACTAATGTCCCGCGCGGCTGACATTGAGCTGACGGAAACGCCGTAAGCGCAGGTTCGCCGGGGCGTATGACGCAAGCGACGCGATAGACGTCGGAGCCGTCGAACGAACAGAACCGGCCGGCTGCGAGCGTGGGGACGAAGACTGTATGAAATTCGGCTTGCAGACGACGCTTCGCGACCGGGTCGAGATTTGCGGCTTCGGCGTTCATTCAGCGGCGCCCGCACGCGTCATCCTTCATCCCGCCGACGTCGATTCCGGCCTCGTCATTCTGCGCACCGGCCTGCCCAATGGGCGCGAGCGCCTCATCGAGGCGAAATGGTCCAACGTCACCCAGACCGCCTTATGCACCGTGCTCGGCGATTCGACCGGTGCGGCGGTGGCCACGGTCGAGCACCTGATGGCGGCGCTCGCCGGCCTCGGCGTCGACAATGCGCTGGTTGAGATCGACGGCCCGGAAATGCCGATCATGGACGGATCGGCGGCGCCGTTTGTCGCCGCGATCGACTCGGTCGGCCTCGCCCGTCAGGGACGGCTTCGGCGCGTTATCCGCGTCGTGCGTCCGGTGCGGATCGAATGCGGGCCGGCTTACGCCGAATTGGCGCCGGGCGGCCGCGGCCTCAGGCTCGATATCGAGATCGACTTCGAGGCGCCGAGCATCGGCCGCCAGCGGCGCGCTTTCGACGTTGATCCGTCGGTTTTCCGCCGCGACATCGCTCGCGCCCGCACTTTCGGCTTCGTCAACGACGTCAAGAAACTGTGGCAGGCCGGGTTCGCGCTCGGCTCGTCGCTGGAGAATTCGATTGCGCTCGACGGCGACGCGGTCCTCAACCCCGAAGGCCTGCGCTACGCCGACGAGTTCGTCCGTCACAAGGCGCTCGACGCGGTCGGCGACCTTGCGCTGGCCGGCGCGCCGATCGTCGGCTGCTACCGCTCCTATCGTCCGGGACACAAGATCAACGCGATGATGCTGTCGGCTCTGTTCGCCGACCGTAAGGCCTTCGAAATCGTCGACGGCGCGGCGCGCAAAGTTCACGCGCTCGGCGCGGGGCCGATTGGCCGGGTCGCCACCGCCTACGCCGCCAACGCCGATTGAGGCGTCCAATCACGCCGCAGCTTGGCCGTCCGGCGCCCTGCCGCCACAATCCACCCGTCTAATGCGCCAATCGCGCGCCGGCCGAGCGTCCCGGTGGCGCGCCGCCGCGCAGTGGGGTAAACAGCGCCGCTGATCCGCCATTCGCACCGCCCAACGTCCGAGTCCGCAGCATGACCTTCGCCGCCCCAAATTCCCGCGTGTCCGTCCTCGCCCGCGGCGTGCGCGTGCTGCTTATCGCCGGCGCGGCGGCGGCGCTCGCTTCGTGCTCGATGTTCGACGACTTCCAGGCCCCGTGGGAGGGCGAGAAGTACAAGATGAAGATCGAGCCCGACGTGCCGGCGAGCAAGGCCTACGACCAGGGCCTCGCCCAACTCGCCAACGGCGCGCCGCAGGAGGCGGCCAAGAAGTTCACCGACCTCGGCGAGAAGTTCCCCGATTCCGATTGGGCCCGCAAAGGCCTGCTGATGACGACCTACGCCCAATATCAATCCGGCGACTACGACAGCGCCGAAGCGTCGGCGGAGCGCTACGTCAAGCTCTACCCGAAGTCGCAAGAGGCGGCCTACGCGCTCTATCTCGATGCGAGTTCGTACTACCGGCAAATTCCCGACATCTCGCGCGACCAGGAGCGCGCCGGCAAGGCGCTCGTCGCCTTCCAGCAGGTGGTGAAGGACTATCCCAACTCCGAGTATGTCGAGGACTCGAAATACAAGATTCAGGTGACGATGGACCAGCTGGCCGGCAAGGAAATGTCGATCGGCCGCTTCTATCTCAACCGCCGCAATTACACCGCCGCGATCAATCGCTTCCGTAACGTGCTGACCGCCTACCAAACCACCCGCCACTCGGAAGAGGCGCTCTATCGCCTGGTCGAAGCCTATCTCGGCCTCGGCATCACCGACGAAGCGCAGACCGCCGCCGCCGTGCTCGGCCACAACTTCCCCGACGGCGAATGGTACAAGGACGCTTACAATCTGCTGAAGAATGGCGGCCTGTCGCCGAAGGAAAACCAGCAGTCCTGGATTTCCAAGCTCTACCATTCCGTCGTTCCGTCCTGAGGCGCCAAGGCCAAAGCCCATGCTCGCCCGGCTCTCGATCCGCGACATCGTGCTGATCGACCAGTTGGACCTCGAGTTCGCCGACGGCCTCACCATCCTCACCGGCGAAACCGGGGCGGGAAAGTCGATCCTGCTCGACGCTCTATCGCTGGCGCTCGGCGCGCGCGGCGACGGCGCGCTGACCCGTCACGGCGAAGCGCAGGGGCAGGTGACGGCGAGCTTCGACTTGGCGCCCGATCACCCCGTCTTCGCCGCGCTCGCCGATCAAGGCGTGCGCGCCGACGGCGAACTGATTCTGCGGCGGATCCAGCTCGCTGACGGGCGCACCCGCGCTTTCGTCAACGACCAGAGCGTCAGCGCGCAGACCCTACGCGTCGTCGCCGCCGGCCTGGTCGAGATCCACGGCCAGCACGACGAGCGCGCGCTGCTCGACGCGTCGACGCATCGCGCCCTGGTCGACGCCTATGGCGGTCACGGGGCGCTGGTCGAAGCGACGCGCTTGGCTTCATCCGCCTTGCGCCGCGCCGAGTCCGAGCTCGAAGCGGAGCGCGCCCGCGTCGCCGCCGCGCGCGCCGCCGCCGATTATGCGCGCCACGCCCACGAAGAGCTGACCGCGCTCGACGCCCAGCCGGGCGAGGAAGAGGCGCTCGCCGACCGCCGCCAACGTATGATGCAGGGCGAGAAGGTCGCCGCCGATATTCGCGAGGCGCACGAAAATCTGTCCGGCGATTCGGCGATCCTGCCCGTCCTGTCGGCGATCTCGCGCCGGCTGCAGCGACGCCTGCCGCAGGCGCCGGGGCTGATCGAGCCGAGCGTCCAGGCGCTCGACGAGGCGATGCAGGCGCTCGAAATCGCCACCCAGGCGGTCGAATCTGCGCTCGCCGCCTGCGACTTCGATCCGCGCGAACTCGAAAAATGCGAGGAGCGCCTGTTCGCGCTGCGCGGCATGGCGCGCAAGCACGCGACGACGGTCGACAATCTGCCTGCGCTGGCGCGCAAATACGCTGACGAGGTCGCCGCCCTCGAGGCGGGCGAAGTGCGCATCGTCGCGCTCGAGGCCGAGGCGCGCGCCGCCGCCGCCCTCTACGCCAGCGCCGCCGAGGCGCTGTCAAACGCGCGCGTCGCCGCCGCGCGCGCGCTCGAGGCGGCGGTCAACGCCGAGCTGCCGGCGCTCAAGCTCGAACGGGCGCGCTTCGCCGTGGCGCTCAAGCGCGACGATTCGCAAAACCTGCCCGACGGTTACGACCGCGCCGAATTCACCGTCCAGACCAACCCCGGCTCGCGTCCCGGTCCGCTGATGAAGGTCGCCTCCGGCGGTGAGCTCGCGCGTTTCCTGCTCGCCTTGAAAGTGTCGCTCGCCGAACGCGACACCGCGCCGACCCTGGTGTTCGACGAGGTCGACAGCGGCGTCGGCGGCGCGGTCGCCGACGCGATCGGCCAGCGGCTCGCCCGGCTCGCCGCCAAGGCTCAAGTGCTCGCCGTCACGCATGCGCCGCAGGTCGCGGCGCGCTCCAACCAGCATTTCCGGATCGTCAAAAACGACGTCGGCAAGGGCGAACGCGTTGCGACCCAGGTGCTGGCGCTCGACGCCTCGGCCCGGCGCGAAGAGATCGCCCGCATGCTTGCCGGCGCCGAGGTCACCGGCGCGGCGCGGGCGGCGGCGAAAAGCCTGATCGAGAAGGCGGGATAGCGAAGGGCGGCGGCCGAGGGGTTTTGGCTTGCCGGGGTTGCATGGGCAGCCTATCTAGCGCGCAGTCGGCGGGCGAAACGGCATGGCTCGGGCAAGCGCAGGGGATGAAGATCGGCGGCGGCGCGAGCGGCTCGCCGCGGCCCTGCGGGAGAATTTGAAGCGCCGCAAGGCGCAGCAGCGCGGCCGGCAGGCGGCGGCCGAATCGGCGCCGTCGACCGCGGCGCCGCAACAGGCGAACCACGAACCGGACCGCTGAGCGCGGGGCCGGCGAAAAGGAAGAACGAATGGATCGCATCCAAATCCGCGGCGGCGCCAAGCTTCAGGGTTCGATCCCGATTTCAGGGGCGAAGAACGCCGCGCTGCCGCTGATGATCGCTTCGCTGCTGACCGACCAGACGCTGACGCTGGAGAACCTGCCGCGGCTCGCCGACGTCAGCCAGCTCGTGCGCATCCTCGGCAACCACGGCGTCGACTACTCGGTCGACGGCAAGCGGGTGGGCGAAGGGGCGACTGCCGGCCAGACCGCCCATCTGCGCGCCAAGACGATCGTCGATTCCACCGCGCCCTACGAGTTGGTGTCGCGCATGCGCGCGAGCTTCTGGGTCATCGCGCCGCTCATCGCGCGCGTTGGCGAAGCGCGCGTGTCGCTGCCCGGCGGCTGCGCGATCGGCACCCGTCCGGTCGATCTTCTGCTGATGGCGCTGGAGAAGCTTGGCGCCGAGATCGCGATCGAGGGCGGCTACGTCGTCGCCAAGGCGCCCAAAGGCCTCAAGGGGGCGGAGATCGACTTTCCCAAGGTGACGGTCGGCGGCACTCATGTGGCGATGATGGCGGCGGCGCTGGCGCATGGCTCGACGCTGATCGCCAACGCGGCGCGCGAACCGGAGGTCAAGGACCTCGCCGACTGCCTGGTCAAGATGGGCGCGCGGATCAAAGGCGCGGGAACCTCGACGATCGAAATCACCGGCGTTGCGCGGCTCGACGGCGCCCGCCATCGTGTGCTGCCCGACCGCATCGAAGCGGGCACCTATGCGACCGCGGTGGCGATGACGGGCGGCGACATCCTGCTCGAAGGCGTCAGCCCCGATCTGTTCCAGGAGGCGCTCGACGCGCTGTCGCGCGCCGGGGCGAAGGTCTCGAGCGACAATCGCGGCGTGCGCGTCGCGCGCAACGGCGCCGGCATCGGCCCGGTCGACATTTCGACCGCGCCGTTCCCCGGTTTCCCCACCGACCTTCAGGCGCAGTTCATGGCGCTGATGACGCGCGCTCGCGGCGTCTCGCGCATCACCGAGACGATCTTCGAGAACCGCTTCATGCACGTTCAGGAGCTGGCGCGGCTCGGCGCCCGCATCAAGCTCGACGGCGACACGGCGGTCGTCGAGGGCGTCGACAAGCTGCTCGGCGCCCCGGTGATGGCGACCGACCTGCGCGCCTCCGTCTCGCTGGTGATCGCCGCGCTTGCCGCCGACGGCGAAACGACAGTCAACCGCGTCTATCATCTCGATCGCGGCTTCGAGCGGCTCGAGCAGAAGCTCTCCGCCTGCGGCGCCGACATCGAGCGCATTTCGGGCTGAGGCGATGACGCAGGCGCTCGACAAACTCAAGCTGATCGCGCTCGACCGCGAAGGTCTCGGCGTGATCTCCGCCCAAGCCCAGGACACCTGCCTGCGGCGCGCCGACCTGCGCTGGCTGCCGGGCCAGAAGCGGTTCCTGGTCAGCGGCATGCGCTATGACTGGGTCGGCGCCGAAGAAGGCCGCGCCGAGCGCATCGGCTCGGTGCTGCGGTTCGACCGGGTGCTGAAGGTCTCGCATCTCGGCCTCGACGAAGGCGACGAATCGCGAGTGCTCAATTTGCTGGCGGTGACGTTCGAGATGACCGATCCGCCCTCGGGCATGGTGTTGCTCGCCTTCGCCGACGGCGCGGTGGTGCGGCTCGAAGTCGAGTGCCTCGAAGCCGAACTCGTCGACGTCGGTCCGCGCCGCCCGGCGCAGGAATGTCCCGGCCACGCGCTGACCAGCGCCGAGTCGTTCTAGCGGCGCGGCCGCGGAGCTTGTCATGGCAGTCAATCTCGATATGCGCGCCGCGGAGTTCGAGCCGCGGTTCCGCGCTCTGCTCGCCGCCAAGCGCGAGGCGTCGGTCGACGTCGACGCCGCGGTCGCGGCGATCATCGCGGAAGTGCGGGCGCGCGGCGACGCGGCGCTGATCGACTACACGCTGCGCTTCGATCGCGTCGACTTGTCGCGCTCGGGCTTCCGCATCGCGCCGGCCGAGATCGAGGCTGCGTTCGACGCCTGCGATCGCAAGGCGCTGGAGGCGTTGGAGCTCGCCCACGAACGCGTGCTCGCTTATCACCGCCGCCAGCTCCCCGGCGACGTCTCGTTCGTCGACCACTTGGGCGTCCAGCTCGGCTGGCGCTGGCGCCCGATCGACGCCGTCGGCCTCTATGTGCCCGGCGGCGCAGCGAGTTATCCGTCGTCGGTGATCATGAACGCCGCGCCGGCGATCGTCGCCGGCTGCCGTCGCCTCGCCATGGTCGTGCCGACGCCGGACGGCAAGCTCAATCCGCTGGTGCTCGCCGCGGCCAAGGTTGCCGGCGTTACGGAAATCTACCGCGTCGGCGGCGCCCAGGCGATCGCCGCGCTCGCCTATGGAACCGAGAGCATTGCGCCGGTCGCCAAGATCGTCGGCCCCGGCAACGCCTATGTCGCGGCGGCCAAGCGGCGGGTGTTCGGCGTCGTCGGCATCGACATGATCGCCGGACCGTCGGAAGTCGTCGTGCTCGCCGATTCCAGCGCCGAAGCGGAACTCGTCGCGGCGGACCTTCTCGCTCAGGCCGAGCACGACGAGGCGGCGCAGTCGATCCTCGTCACCGATGACGCGCGCCTGGCGGCCGACGTCGCCGCGGCGGTCGAGGCGCAGCTCGCCGACCTGCCGCGCGCAGCGATCGCCGGCGCAAGCTGGCGCGACTACGGCGCGATCATCCTCGTCGACAAACTCTCCGCCGCGCCGGCGCTGATCGACCGCATCGCGCCCGAGCATCTCGAGATCATCGCCCGCGACGCCGAGGCGCTGTCGGCGGCGATCGCCAACGCCGGCGCGATCTTCCTCGGGCCCCACACGCCCGAAGCGATCGGCGACTACGTCGGCGGTTCGAATCATGTGCTGCCGACCTCGCGTTCGGCGCGCTTCTCCTCAGGGCTCGGCGTCTACGACTTCGTCAAGCGCACATCGATCCTCAAGTGCGACGCGCGATCGCTGGCGACGCTCGGACCGGCGGCGGTGACGCTCGGCGAGGCCGAGGGCCTTCACGCCCACGCGCGATCGGTGGCGCTGCGTCTGGGGCGGGGCGGGGCAGCGTGAGCGAAGAGATCCACCGCAACCGCAACCGGCTGGCGGAGGTAAAGTTCGACGAGAAGTCGATTCCGCGCGGGCTTGCCGATCGCGACCATGAATGCGCGGCCGCGGTGTTCGATCTGATCGAGGACAATCGCTTCGGCGTGCGCGGCCGCGACGATGGGCCCTACAGCCTCCGCATCGCGCAGGTCGAGTCGCGACTCACGTTCGAGGTGAGCGCCAGCGCCGGCGCTCCCGTCGTCGAGCTTGCGGTTTCGTTGACGCCTTTTCGGTCGCTGCTGAAAGACTATTTCAGAATCTGCGAGAACTACTACACCGCGATTCGCAGCGCCGGCCCGCGCCAGATCCAGGAAATGGACCGCGTCCGGACCGCGCTGCACAACGAGGGCGCCGGGCTGCTCGCCGCGCGCCTGGCCGACAAGGTGGAGATCGACGAGGCGACCGCGCGCCGCCTGTTCACCCTGGTCTCCGCCCTGAACTGGCGCCCGTGACGGCGGCGGCGGGCGCGCCGTCCCCGGCCGACGGCCGCGCCGCGTTCATCCGCGCCAACACGCGCCTTCTCGCCCCGCCGCTCGCGCCCGAAATGCGGCTCCATCTCGCCGACGAGGCGGTCGAGCTGTGGACCAAGACCGAGGCGGAGCTGCAGGCTTCCGGCCTGCCGCCGCCGTTCTGGGCCTTCGCCTGGGCGGGCGGGCAGGCGCTGGCGCGCTGGATCGGCGATCATCCCGAACGCGTCGCCGGTCGCCGCGTGCTCGACTTCGCCTCCGGCTCGGGGATCGTCGCGATCGCCGCCGCGCTTGCCGGCGCCAAAAAGGTCGAAGCGAGCGAGATCGACCCGTTCGCCCAAGCGGCGATCGCGCTCAACGCCGGCGAAAACCATGTCGCCGTCGACGTGCTGTGCGAGGACGTGATCGGAGCGGACCATGGCTGGGACGTCGTGCTGGCCGGCGACGTCGCCTACGAGCGCGACATGGCGGCGGCGGTCTTCGCCTGGCTCGAAGGCCTCGCCCGGCGCGGCGCGCTGGCGCTCGTCGGCGATCCGCGCCGCAGCTATCTCGCCCTCGACCGGCTCGAGTGCGTCGCCGAATACTCCGTCCCGACCACGCGCGCCCTCGAAGACGCTGAGATCAAGCGCACCGGCGTGTTCGCGTTCAAGCCGGCAGCGAAAGGAGGCGCCAACGCGGTCGCATCCCATCCGATTTGACAAGGAGTTCTGCGGGGTCGTGGGCGGACGCGAACTCGCAATTCAAATTGCAGGTCATCATATGCAGATTTTGCTGGCGC
>JBEKVR010000034.1:0-36061 GCA_049513815.1 Roseiarcus sp.
ACCCTGTGGCCGTTCCCCGAGCGCGCTATGCGCGAGGCGGCGGCGCGCGCGCGCCGGGTGTTGGCGGCGGAGATGAACGCCGGCCAGCTCGCTCTCGAGGTCGAGCGGATCGCGGCCGCGCCCGGCAAGGTCGCCCGGCTCAACCGCATCGACGGCGAACCGATTGCGCCCGCCGAGATCGCCGCCAAGATTCGGGAGTTCGCCGCAAATGGATGAGGCCGTCAGCCCGCCCTTCGAGATCAGGGACTACCTGCGGCTCGGCATGATGCCGCATTTCATGTGCCCGGGCTGCGGGCACGGCGTGGCGTTGCGGGCGCTGCTGTGGGCGGTCCACGAGCTCAAGCTCGACAAGAACAAGCTCGCGGTGGTCTCGGGCATCGGCTGCTCGGGTCGCGTCGGCGCCTATGTCGACGCCAACACCTTCCACACGACGCACGGCCGTCCGCTCGCTTTCGCCACCGGGCTGAAGCTCGCCCGCCCCGACCTCACCGTGGTGGTCATCACCGGCGACGGCGACTGCCTGGCGATCGGCGGCAACCACCTCATCCACGCCTGCCGACGCAACCTCGACCTCACCTGCCTGATGCTCAACAACGAGGTCTACGGCATGACCGGCGGCCAGGCGTCGCCGACGACCGCGCTCGGCTACTTCACCACCACGACGCCGGACGGCAACGTCGAGCCCGCTTTCGACGCCTGCGCGCTCGCCGAAGCGGCAGGCGCGAGCTTCGTCGGCCGGGAGGTGACGCGTCAGGCGCCGGCGCTGAAGAACGTCATCAAGGCGGCGATCGCCCACCAGGGCTTCGCCTTCGTCGAGGCGATCTCAGACTGCACCGAGATCTACGGACGCAAGAACGACCTCGGCGAGTCGCCGGAGATGATGCTGCGCCAGAAGAGCGCGATGCGTCCCGTGGCGCCCGACGCGGCGGACGGCGAGCCGTTCCGGCCGCATCGCCTGCGCGCCGGAGTCCTGGTCGAGCGCGCGCAGCCGGAATACGGCGAGGTCTATCGCGCGCGCGCCGCGCGATTGGCCGCGGGAGAGATGCGACGATGAAGACGGCGCGCAGGGAAATCCGCCTCGCCGGCAGCGGCGGGCAGGGCCTCATCACCGGCATGGCGATCCTGTTGCGCGCCCTCGCGCTCGAAGGCCGCCGCGCCGCGCAATCGCAGAGCTACGAGCCGACCTCGCGCGGCGGCTTCTGTTACTCCGATCTCGTGGTCACCGAGGACGACGGCGACTATCCGCTGGCCACCCGCCTCGACGCGATCGCCGCGCTATCGCAGATTGGCCTCGACCGCTCGCTAGCGCTCGCCAAGCCAGGCGCGCTGGTGCTGATCGACGAACGGCTGGTTCCCGAACGGCCGCCGGGCGGCTTCGATCTGCGAACGCTGCCGATGAGCGAGCGCGCCGTGGCGCTCGGCAGCCCGCGCGTCGCCAATGTCGTCGCCCTCGGCGCGCTGACCAGGCTTTTCAGCCTATGCGCGGAGAAGACTCTGGAAGAGGCGGTGCGCCTGGAAAGCCCGCCAAAGTTCCTCGCCCTCAACCTCGCCGCCGCCCGCGAAGGCCTGTCGCTGGCCGCGTAAGCGCCTCTAGATGCCTTACGCAAGGGGCCTGTCATTCCTTTGCAGACACGATGCGCTGGACTTCATGGCGGCCGTGCGCCTGCGCGATCCTGCGGACGGATCGAGCGCGCTGAATTCCGCACTATAAAAGATAGGGCACGGAACGCGACGAGCGACCGAAACGGGGGCGCAACTATGGACGCTAGGAAAGCGCACGAAGTGGTGCATGCCGGGGTGAGGCTGTCGAGTGTCGTGACGCAGCTGCTCCATCCCGACGACGCGCTGAACGCGGCGGCGGAGGTCTGCCTCAGTGACATCGCGGCGCCCGCGACGCTGGCCGCCGGTGTCGCGCAAGCGCAGGTGAGAATTCAGGACGTGGTCGGCGAACTGCGGGAGCTGCGGCGACTGCTGCGCAACGTCACGCTCAGCGAGGCGCGCGCTGCGCGAGCGCGAAAGGCCCGCCGAGCGCGGCCCGCATAATTGCATGCCAAATCCGTGCCAAATCGGCGGTCTACTTTAGCTAAGTATTGGAGCGGGTGAAGGGAAACGGCCTCCGGTCGCGGAAAGCGCCATTATTGCAATGATTTAAAGGACCTCTACCTCACGCGATATAACCGGCATTATAACCAAAATTGTTTCCAATTCACGATGGTCTCCCTCGCTGCGCGGCGGGCCCAAAGTTCCGGGGATGTGCTGTTCCCGCGAGGGGATTGCCGCGCTTGCCAGGCAACGTTCATTCATTCGTTTGACGCAAGGATCCTGGGTTGAGATTGACGCCGGTCCCCAGCGCGCTGACCCTCAGCCGGCGAATTCGATGATCGAGAGCCCGGCGTTGTAGTCGGTCGCGTAGATCAGCCCTGCGGCGTCGACCAACACGTCGGCGCTCTGGATCACCTTCGGCCGGCCAGGGCGGCGGTCGATCACGCGGGTCGGCGCGGCGGGGACAAAGGCGCCGATCTCGCGCGGCCTGTGGGCGTCGGCGATGTCGAAGGCGCGCACGCCCGCGTTCTGCCAGGTGCCGAAGACCACGCTCGACGAAACGAACGAGCCAACGCGGTTCTCATGCAGGTTGTGCGGCCCGAAATGGGCCCCTTTGGCGACGTAGTCCGCCTCGGCAGGCGTGGGAAAGGTGGCGATCGAGACCGGATTGGCGGGCTCTCGGATGTCGAACACCCACACATGCTTGCGTCCGTCTCCCTCGGCGTCGGCGACCGCCTCGTCGGCGACGATGAGGAGGTTGCGGTCAGGCAGCGGCAAGGGCGAATGCGTTCCACCCCCGAAGGGCGGCGACCAGTTGCGATGGGCGATCAACCTCGGCTTCGCCTTGTCGGCGACGTCGAGGATCGTCAGCCCGCCGTCGCGCCAGCAGGCGTAAGCCGTGTCGCCGGCGACGAGCGCGTGGTGGAGGGCGTAGCGGCGGCCGCTCGGCCAGTCCGGCGTCTCGCCGGCGGCGCGGTTCAAACCTGGCAGCCAATAGCGGCCGGCCTCGATCGGTCGGGTCGGATCGGCGATGTCGACGATGAGCAGGATGTAGTCGGCGAAGCCGTCGACCAGCGCCGAGATATAGGCGTAGCGGCCGCCGTCGTGCCAGACGCGATGCGCGCCGACGCCGGCGATCGGAAAGAAGCCGATCTGCCGCGGCGCCTGCGGGCGGGCGATGTCGTAAATCGCGACGCCCGCCGACCAGTCGCGCGCCTGCGCCTCGCCGAGCGCGTCGCCGATCGAGCGGCTGTAATAGGCCTTCTCGTCGGCGAGCTTCATCCGCGCAAACACGTCGAGCGCGTGGACGACCAGCAGCAGATCGCCGTGCGTCTGCAAGTGGATGGTCCAGGTGTTGGGCGGCGCCGGGACGAACCAGGTCTCGCCCGGACGCTTCGGATCGCGCACGTCGACGATGGTGAAGCCGCCCGACCACGGATGGCCGACATAGGCGTAGCCGCGATGAACCATCACCTGCAGCCCGTCGCCGCGTCCGCCCTGATCGGAATGGCCGATCAGGCGCATGTTGCGGGCGTAGTCGGGCTGCGGCAGGTCGGTCATCGTCGCTTTCCAGACACAGGAAAAGGGGCGTCGATGCGCGACGCCCCCTCCACGTTTCGCAAAGCTCGGCTCAATTCGGAATCCAGGCCGCCTTCGCCGCGCCCGACCTGCCGAAGGCCGGCACCTTCGCCGACAGTTCCTCGATCGTCGTCACGCCGGCGCTCGTCAGCGCCGCCTGGGTCAGCAGGGTCGGCTCGACGATGATCTGCTTGCCCGGGTCTCCGCCGGCGACCGCGATCGCCGCGGCGCGGATCGAAACCGCGCCGACCACGGCCGGATTGGTGGCGACGGTCGCAACCCACGGGCTATCCTTTTCCGTGATCTCGCGGATGTCGGCGGTCGAGACGTCGGCCGAATAGACTTTCACTTTGCCGCCGAGGCCGAGCTCGTTGATCGCGAGCTTCACGCCGCGCGCGAACTCGTCGTAGGGCGCGAAGACGACGGTAATCTCGGGATGAGCGCGCAAAGCCGCTTTGGCCTGGTCGGCGACCGTCGCAGCGGTCGTCGCGTTGACTGCGCCGAAGCGCGCGACCTCCTCGATGCCCGGATACTTCTTCTTGAAATCGATCCACACGTCGTCGCGGCGGTCGAGCGGCGCGAAGCCGGCGACGTAGACGTAGCCCGCCTTGAACGTTTCGCCGTTGTCCTTGATCGCCTGCTCGAGGGCGAGGCGGGCAAGCTGGTGGTCGCTCTGCTCGACCTGGGGGATCTTGGGGTTGTCGAGGTTGACGTCGAACGCGACAATCTTGACTCCGGACTCGAGCGCCTTCTGCGCGACGTCTTTCAGCGACTCCGGCAACCCGTGGTCGATCACGATGCCTTTGACGCCGAGATTGACCGCCTGTTCGATCTGATCTCGCTCTTCGGTCGCGTCCTGCTTGCCAGGGAAGACGCGCAGATCGACGCCAAGCGCCTTGGCCTGGGCTTCGGCGCCCGACTGGTAGGCCTCGAAGAAATCGCCGGCCGAGATGTAGCTGACGAGGGCGAGTTTGACGCCGCCCTTGTCGAAGGGCGCCGGCGCGCCGGCGATGCCGGCGGCGAGCGCCGGAATTGCGACGGCGCCGACGAGTGCGGCCGCGAGGGGCCAACGTGAGAAACGACGAGTCATGGCTGGGTTCCTTTTCCGACTGGGCAGAGTTTGCAGGATTATGTCGTCGATCGACCGAGGCCGTAGGTCAGCCCCAGCGCGCCGACGAGCACCGCGCCCTTGACGAAATCCTGCGTGTAGTAGGGCACGTTCAGCATGGTGAGCCCATTGAGCAGCACACCAACGAAGATCGCTCCGACGACCGAGCCGAAGACGTTTGGCCGGCGCGCCGCCAGCACCGCAAAACCGATCAGCGAGGCGGCAACCGCGTCGAGCAGCAGCGAGGCGCCAGAGGAGACGTCGCCGCGGCCGACGCGGGCGGCGACGATGACGCCGCCGAGCGAAGCGAGCGTGGCGGAGATTGCGTAGGCGAGCGTCTTGATCCGCTCGGTGCGCGCGCCGGCGAGGCGGGCGGCGATCTCGTTGCCGCCAACGGCGAACAGGAGCCGGCCGATCCGCGTGCGCTCGGTCAGCACGAAGGCGAGCGCGCCGATCTCCAGCATCAGCAACACTGGGATCGGCGCGATGTCGGAAAGGCGGGCGCGGCCGATAGCGAGAAAGTCGGGATCGAACGCGCCGTTGGCGGAGACGCCGCTCGGCAGGATCAGCCCGGTGGCGATCGAACGGCCGGCGGTCGGAATGAGCTGCAGGCCGGTCAGGAGGAAATTCATCGCCAGCGTCGCCAGCAGATCGGGCACGCCGACCAAGACGATCAGCGCCGCGTTGACGAGGCCGACGATCAACCCGAAGGCGAGCGTCAGCGCGACGGTTTCGGCCGCGTCGAGGCGCCACACGACCATCGCGTAGCTCGCCGCCATGACGCTCGACGCGGCGACCGCGCCGACGGAAAGGTCGAACCCGCCGACGGCCATGCTGATCGTCACGCCGACCGCGAGGATTGCGACCACCGAAACCGCCTGCAGCACGCTCATGAAATTGGCGAGGCCGAGAAACGCCGGCTCCGCGGTCGAGAACACAACGACGAGCAGCGCCAGCAGCAGGAACACCGAGCCGCGGCGCAGGAGACCGCCGAAGCGGCGGCGCGCGTCGCCGCCGACGGCGAGCGGAGCGGGCGAGACGTCGGGGGCGGCGCTCATTGGAAAGCTCCTTTCGCGGCGAACCCGGCGTCCGCCGCCGGCTCGGAAAACGGCCGCAGACCGCGGTCGTCGAGGAAGAAGATGCGGTCGGCGACTTCGAGCGCCTCTTCAGGGTCGGAGGTCGCGATCAGCGTCGCGACCTCGCTCTGTGCCCGCACCGCGGCGGCGATGTCGGCGCGCGCGCCGACATCGACGCCCTGGAACGGCTCGTCGAGCAGCATCACGCGCGGCTCAACCGCTTGCCAGCGCGCGAGCACGACCTTCTGCTGGTTGCCGCCGGAGAGCGTGTCGAGGCGCGCGTCGGGGCCGGAGGCGCGGACGCTGAGCCGGCGGATCGCATTCAGCGCGTGCGATCGCTCGACCCCGGCGCGCAGGAAGCCGCTCGGGAACCAGCGCGCGAGATGCGGCAGCGCGATCGCCGCCGACACCGTGCCACCCGGCCAGTCGGCCGGCGTCAGCGAGGTTCGTCGCCGATCCTCGCCCGCCATATGGACGCCGGCGGCGATCGCCTCGGCGGGATTACGCGGCCGCCACGGCCGCCCGTCGAGCCGGATCTCGCCGTCGAGGACTGGCAGAGCGCCGAACACAGTCAGCAGCAGTCGCGACTTGCCCGCGCCAAGCGGGCCGGTCACCGCCACCACCTCGCCGGCGCGAATGGCGAGGTCGATCGGCGGCCGGTCGCGCCTGAGCCGCAACGCCGAGACCTGCAACGCGACGTCGCCCGTGACCTCGCGCGCGACGATATGCGCGCCGGCGAGCGGCCGGCCGATCATCGCCTCCAGCGCGGCCGAGAAATCGACTGGGCGGTCGAACGCGGCGGCGGCGCGGCCGCCGCGCAGCACCAGCACGCGGCTGGCGAGGCGGCGAAGATCCTGGGTGCGATGTGATATGTAGAGAATGGCAAGGCCGCGCGCCGCCAGCCCCTCCAGAATGGCGAACAGGCGCTCGCTCTCCGCCGTCGACAGGCTGGCGGTCGGCTCGTCGAGGATCAGCACGCGCGCCTGCGACGCGAGCGCTCGCGCGATCGCAATCAGTTGCCGCTCGGCGGGCCCGACGTCGGCGAAGTCGCGATCGAGCGGCAGGAGGAAGCCCGAGGCTTCGGCGATCGCCGCGGCTTGGCGGCGGATGGAGGCGGGCGAGACGAAGAAGCCCGTCCGCCCGTCGGCGAAGCGGTCGATCAGCAGCGTCTCGGCGACCGTCAGTCCCGGCGCGCCGGCCCGGTCGGTCGCCTGGTGGATGGCGACGACGCCGGCCTTGGCCGCTTCGCCGGGCGTGGCGGGGCGGTAAGGGCGGCCGTCGAGGCGCAATTCGCCCGCATCGGCCTGCGCGGCGCCGACGAGTATGTTGACCAGCGTCGATTTGCCGGCGCCGTTGGCGCCCATCAGTCCGACGATCTCGCCGCCGGCGAGCTCGAAATCGACGCCGCTCAGCGCCTGAGTCGAGCCGAAGCGCTTGGCGATCGCGTGACCGCTTAACGATGCGCCGCTCATGACGCGGCGTCCGGATCGAGGCCGGCGCGATCGAACTTCGCCAGAGCGGCGACCAAATCGGCGCTGTCGCGATAGCGATCGGGTTCGAGCAGCAGCGAGCGGGCCAAGCTCAGCGCGCGCGCCTGCGCCAGCGCGCGCGCGTTGGCGTCGGCGATGACGAGGAAGTCCTCGATCTGGGCGAAGCCGACGACGCGGCGGATGACCTTCATCGCCAGGAAGCCGATCGCGTCACGGCAGACGTCGTCGAGATACGCGGCCAGCATGTCGGAGCGCCGCCGGGCGCCGGCCGGGTCGCCGAAATGGCTCTGCGGCAGTCCGTCGCCGGCGGGCGCGGCGCGTTCGGCGAGTTCGAGAAAGCGGCGGCGGAACGTCCGCCAGAAATTGACGATGTCCTGCTCGATCGCCGCGCGGCTCGCCACGATCTCGGCTTCGGAAGCGCCGTGAAACGGCTTGGCGAACCACGCCATCACGAGATGGGCGAGAAAGTCGCCGACATCGAAGCCGCTCGGCCCGACCCAGGCGAACTCGCCGTCGATCACCCGCGTCTCTTCCGGCGTCATCATGATCGAGCCGGAATGCAGATCGCCGTGCAGCAGCGACTGCGCTTTGGTCAGGTAGGCGAGGCGGAGCCGCGCCGCGGCGCTCTTGATCTCGACGTCGCCGCGCAATGTCGCCGCCCACGGTTCCAATGCAGGCGCGATCTTGTTGCGGTCGCTCACCGTGTAGGGATCGAGGAAGATGAGGTCGACCGAGATGCGCTGCAGCGCGAGGTTGCGCGAGAACAGCGCGAGATCCGCCGCGCGCGCTTCGAACGGCGCGACGATGTCGGAGGTGTGGACGCTCGCTTGTGCGACATATTCGGCGATGTCGGCGGCGAGACGCGGAAAGCGGCGTCCCTCGATCAGGCCCTTGCGCAGGATGATGTGCGGCTCGAGCTTTTCCATCACGATCAACAGCAGATCGGGATCGAAGTGATGGATCGTCGGGGCGAGTCGGCCGACGAACGGCGCCAGGCGCGCCGAATACGCCGCCTCGAAACGCGCGCGGTTGACGTCGAGCGGCCAGGTGTCTTTCGCCACCCGCACGTATGGCAGCGCCTGCTTGACGCAGACGCCGCCATCCGGGCCGTCGACCAGGAAGACCGAATTGAGATTGCCGTCTGCGACGTCGCGCACCCGCCAGGCAGGCGGCGCGCCGCCGAGGCGCGCGCGGATTTCCGGCAGGCGGGCGAGAACGTCGACGACGCCTGCGGCGTCGAGCACGCGATAGGCGCGCGCCGCCGCCGGCGCAGGCGCCGGCTCGAAAGCGAGGAAGGAAGACGACGCCTGATTCATGCGACAAGCCGATCGTTGCTGGTTGGGAGCGGGCTCATCGCCGCGGGTAGAGGACGATTTCGGAGAAGTCGCCGACGGCGGGCCAGCGCGGGTCGGGTCGGGCGCCGTCCTTGACGACGTGAGCGACCTGCAGTTCCGCCGCCTCGGCGGCGACGAGTTCGGCCGCGTTGTCCGAGCAGAACAGGATCGCCGCCGGCGCGGCGCCGATGCGCGCAGCGACGCGCGCATAGGACGCGGCGTCGGTCTTGGCGCCGACGGTCGTGTCGAAGCGCCCGGCGAACAGTCGCCGCAGATCGCCGGCGGCGCTGTGCTCGAAGAACAGCTCCTGCGCCTGCAGCGAGCCGGAGGAATAGATATAGAGCGGCAAGCCTTCGCCGCGCCAACGCCGCATCGCCTCCAGGGCGTCCGGGTAGATCGGGCTCGAGAACGCGCCCTGCGCGTAGCCCTCAGCCCAGATCAAACCCTGCAGCGCCTTCAGCGGCGGCGCTTTGACGTCGTCCCGTTGCCAGGCTTCCAGCGCCGCGACGGGGTCGGCCCCGCCGGCGAGGCGGCGCGCCTCGTCGAGCAGCGCCGCCACCTTTGGGTCGCCGCCGCGGCGACGCACGAACTCAGCGAGCCGCGCGGCGGCGAAGGGAAACAGCACCTCGCGGACATAGGCGAGAGGGCTGATCGTCCCCTCGATGTCGAGCAGCGCCGCCTCGACCGCGAAGGTCGAAGCGGCGCGGCGCGGCGTCGCGACTCTGTTGATCGCCGCGGCCAAGGTCACGCCGCCCTCTTGTAGCGCGGGAAGCCTTCGGCAATCGCGTCGCCGGTGTAATGTGCGACCCAGCCTTCCTGGTTGGTGAAGACGCGGATGCAGGTGAAGTCGCCGATTTCGCCGCCGTCGAACCAGTGGCTGGTTCCGTGCGGCACATACAGCAGGTCGCCCGCTTCGCCGACGACCTCGAGCACACGGTCGCCGATGTGCAGGTAGAAGGCGCCGCTGCCCTCGACGAAGTAGCGCACCTCGTCTTCGTCGTGGGTGTGCTCGGCAAGGAACTTCTGCCGCAGCGCCGGCCAATTGGGATTGCCGGGTTTGATCGACACGACGTCGGCCGTGACATAGCCGCGCTCCGCCTTCAGGCGGTCAATTTCGTGGCCATAGGCGGCGAGGATCTCGGCCGGCGTCGAATCGGGCTTGAGCGGATGCGAGGCCGACCAGCGCTCGAGGCCAGCGCCGAGAGCGGAGAGTTCGCGCTGGATCGTCGTCAACTCGTGGGTGTCGAGCTGAACTTTGCTCGAGTCGGCGGCCGAATAGACGATGAGACGAGTCATGGCTGGTAGCTCCTTTCGGTGAGGATCTGGTGAAACAGCGTTTCGAGCGCTTCGAGGTGCCGCCAGGCTTCGGCGGGATCGCGGCCCCAGGCGTAGAGCCCATGACCGGCGAGGAGGTAACCGGGCGCGCGCGTCTCAGCGGCTGACGGCGGTTCGGCGAAGCGCAGGGCGACGCGCTCGGCGAGCGCGGCGACGTCCTGGTCGTTGGCGAAGATGGGGGTCTCGATCGCGGTTTCGTGCGTCGTCACGCCGCGAAGCGCCTTCTGCAGCTCCCAGCCGTGGATGCGCAGAGCGCCATCGGCGAGATGGGCGCGGCTGATGACGCTCGAAGCCGGCGCGTGAACATGGAAGATCGCGCCGATTTCCGGCGCGTCGCGGTAGAGGCGGACATGCAGGCCCGCCTCGGCCGAAGAGCCCGGGCGCAGCGGCTGATCGAGTGGCTGAACGAGGATGTCGCCGGCCGTCAACGCGCCCTTATCGACGCCGCTGCGGGTAATTGCGATCCGCTCGCGGTCGACCCGCACCGAAAAATTTCCAGAGGTGGCAGGCGCCCAGTTGCGCTCCGCCGCCAAGCGTCCGCCGGCGATGACCGCCGAGACCGCGGCGGCGACGTTGGCGTCGGGCGGGAGCGGCGCGTTCATCGGCTCAGACCCTCTGTTGGAGCGTTTTCGCGGCGCGCGCCGTGGCTTCGAACGAAACGATCCCGGCGTCTGAGCCAAGTCCGGTCGCGACCAGCGCCGCCGCGGCGGAGGCGAAGCGACCAGCCGACGGCAGGTCGAAGCCGTGCGCCAAGCCGGCGATGAATCCGGCGGAATAGGCGTCCCCGCATCCCGTCGTGTCGACGACCGGGACATCGAAGGCGGGCAGCCGATGGATTTTGCCGCCGCGCGAGGCGATCAGCGATCCGCGCTCGCCGAGGGTCACCGCCACCGTCGCGACGCCGCGATCGAGGAAGAATTGCGCCGCCTCGAGCGGATCGCCGCGACCCGAAAGCGCCGAGGCTTCTTCGTGGCTCGGCAGGAAATAGTCGATGTGCGGCAGCAGCGGCGCGACGAGATCGAAGTGCTCCGGGCCGACGGCGATGAGATCGAAGCTGGTGACGCGGCCCGCCGCCTTCGCTGCCACAAGAAACGCGCGGGTCGGCTCGCCATCGAATGCGGCGAGCAGGCCGGTGCCGCCGACATGCACGTAGCGAGCGTCGAGCGCCTCGGCGAACTCCGCCGGTCGAAGCCTGAAGGCGTCGGACGCGCCGCGATTGTGCAGGGCCGGACGTTCGCCGTTGGCGCGGATCGGCAGGATCGTGGCCGAAGTCGGTCGCCCGTCGACGGTCGCCAAGAGTTGCGCGTCGACGCCGTGGCGCGCGCAGACGGCGCGAATGAAATCGCCCTTTTCGTCGCGACCGACAGCGCCAACGAGCCGCGTCTTCAGTCCCAGCTTGGCTGCGTCGATCGCCGTGCCGCCGGCTGGGCCGGCGACCGTCAATCGAATCTGGTCGATGAACGCGACGCCGCCCTTCTCCGGGACCACATTCACGGGACGGCCGAGGATATCGAGGATCGTCAGGCCGACGACGCTGACGTCAAACTGCGGCATGTTCGACGTCCTCTGGCGGCGTCTCGGCCGCTGATCGCGCGGTCTGCGGTGCGCGGCGAAGCTCGTCGAGCGCGCGGTCGATCGCGTCGAGCGCCTCGCGCGTCGCCGCGCCTTCGACGAACAACCGCGACCGGCGGCGCGCGACGTCCTCGGCGCGAATCGCGAGTTCTTCGCGGGCGAAGAAACGGACTTCGCCGACGGTCAGGGCGCCGCCAGCGATCGGCGTCCGCGCCCCGGGCGTAGCGAGATGGGCCGCCACGCGAATGGCCCGCGAGCCATAGGTCGCGATCAGCCGCTCGGCCAGTACGCCGTCGACGCCGAAGCGTTCGGCGAGATTGTCGGCCGCGCGCTGACGCGCGGCGGCGTCGCGCGGAAAGTCGCGCCCGCCGCCGATCGGCCGCCGCTCGGTCGAGGCGCGACGAGCGCGACCGAGCGCGGTAAGAGCGGCGTCGGCCGCGTCGGCGGCGACTGCATGGAAGGTCGTCCATTTGCCGCCTGCGATCGAGACGAGCGTGCGGCCCTCGGCCGCGGCGTGGACATGGACGAAGTGCTCGCGGCTGCGCCCGGTGAGGTCGTCGGCGGCGGCGGCGGCGGCGGCGAGCGGACGAACTCCATGCAGGCGGCCGACAATGTCCTGAGCGGCAAACCTCGCCGCCGGAAAGAGCCGCCTCAGCGCCGCCAGCAGATATGCGTCTTCCGCCGCGGTCGGGCGCGACGCGTCGGGATCGGCGACCGGGATTTCGGTCGCGCCGAGCAGAATGACGCCGCCGATGGTGTAGACGCAGCACAACCGTCGCTGGCGCGGATCGGAACTGTCGTCCTCGAAGAACAGGAGGTCGTCGCCGAGCGCCGCGGCGACGTCGGGCGCGCGCAGCAGAAGATGGGTTCCGGCGACGCCGTCGACCAGCCGCGTCTCGACGCCGAACAGCTTCGCGACCCGATCGACGTTGGCGCCGGCGGCGTTGACGACGACGCCGGCGTTGACACGCACAGCGGCGCCGGAGAGGCGGTCGCTGACGACGAGCGCTCCCGCGGTCGGCTGAATCTCGGCGTAGTTCAGAGCGACCGAGCCGGCGCCTTCGGCGACGGCGTCTTCGATCAGCTCGATCGCGACGCGCTCCGGCGACGCGATCAGCGCCTCGTATTCATAGGCCGCGCCGCGGAAGCGGGGCGAAATCCCAGGATAGCGGCGGCCGAGTTCGGCGTGGGTGAACAGCCCGCCTAATGGCAGAACGCGGGCGCCGCGGCCCAGCGCGTCATAAAGCGCGACCGCGGCGCGCAGCACGAGCGCGCCAGGCAGCGAATGGCCGTCGGCCAGGCCAAGAGCGCGCAGGAGCGCAGTCGCCGCGCCGCCGAGCCAGGTTTCGCTCGGCAGCACGACCCGTAACGGTCGCGTCTGATGCGGCGCAGCGGCGACGAACAGATTGCGTTCGGTCGCCGAGCGCCTGACCAGGCGGATCTCGCCCTTCTCGAGATAGCGGAACCCGCCTTGCGCCACCCGCGTCAGCGCGCCGCTCGCGCCGCTGGCGAAGTCGGCGCGCTCGACCAGCAGGCAACGCAAACCTTGCACCGAGAGTTCGCGCAGCGTCGCCGCGCTGGCGACGCCGCCGCCGACGATCAACACGTCGAAGTCGGGATCGGCGTCGATCTCGGCGAGGAAGCGCCGGCGATCGAGGCGCAGAGCGTCCGAGGTCACGCCGCCGCCTCCAACAGCTCGACGTCGGCGAACGACGCGACGGCGGGGAAGCGGCCGTCCGCCGCCAGACCTTCGCGCAGAACCTGGACGACCCGCAGGCCGACGGAGGACGCCGCCACGAGCTCGCGCGGATTGTCGGTGAAAAAGAGGATGTCGGACGGCGCCAACCTCAGCGCGGCGGCGATGCGGCCGTAGGAGACAGCCTCGACTTTGGCGCCGACGCGCGTATCGAAATGATGGGCGAACAGGTAGCTGACGTCGCCGTCGGGGCAGTTCTGGAAGAACTGCACCTGGCACTGCACCGAACCCGACGAGAAGATGTGCAGCGGCACGCCGTTGCCCCGCCAGCTCGCGAACGCGGCGAAAGCGTCGGGATAGATGTTGCCGACGAGTTCGCCGCTCTGATAGCCTTGTGTCCAGACGAGGCCCTGCAGCAGTTTCAGCGGCGGCGCCTTGGCGTCCTCGTCGATCCATTTGTAGAGCGCGTCGAGCGGCGCGACGCTGGGCGGCGCCAGCGCGCGCGTCTCGGCGAGCGCCTTGACGATCGTCGGCTCGCGGCGATGGGCGTCGAGATAGGCGGCGATGTGCTTGCGCGTGTAGGGGTAGTGCGTCTCGACGACGTGCGGCAGCGACGAGATCGTCCCCTCGATGTCGAGCAGGATCGCGGCCGGTCGCGCAAAGACGGGCATGGTCATTCTCCGATTCGAGAGGTCGACCTGGAAGCGTCGTCTCATTGGCTTCGACGCGAGCTGAAACTGAGCGCCAGAACCAGGAAGATCAGCGCTCCGTCGCCGACTTGCTGCCAGTAGAAGGACACGCCGACCAGCAGGAGGCCGTTCTTGACGATGCTGAGCAGCAGGACGCCGAGCAGCGTTCCCGCCACATTGGCGCGGCCGTGCGCGCTGAAGGTGGTGCCAAGGAAGGTCGCGCCGATCGCGTCGAGCAGATAGGCGTTCCCCGACAAGGGAGCGTAGGACCGCACCGACGACGAAAGGATAATCCCGGCGACGCCCGCCAGCAGCGCGGCGTTGACCATCACCGCGGCGACGTCGCGGCGCACCGGCAGACCGGAATAGCGCGCGACGGCGGGCCCGACCCCGAGCGCGAGGACGCGGCGGCCGAAGATACTCGTGCCGAACAAGAGAAAAGTCGCGAGAATGCCGCCGCCGACCAGCCAAAGCCGCGCGACCTCGACGAGCGAAAAAATGAGGCGCGGAGGGCCGGCGATCAGATAGATGGGCGTGCCGCCGTCGGTGAAGAGTTGCTGCACGCTCTGGGCAATGAACAACGTGCCGAGGGTGGCGAGGAACGGCGGGACGCGCAGGCCAGCGATCAGGACGCCGTTGAAGGCGCCGACGACGGCCGCGCCGGCGAGGCCCGCGGCGACCGCCAAGGCGGGAGAGCCATTTTGCGCCAGCACTTCGATGTAGGCGAGGCTGGCCATGTCGACCGAGGCGCCGATCGACAAATCGATGCCTCCGGTCGCCACGACCAGCGTCATGCCGAGCGAGACGAGCGAGAGAATCGCGAAATGATTGACGACGACGCTCTTCAGATTGGCGAACGTCAGGAAGGTCGGCGACGCGAGCGAAAAGGCCACGAACAAGACGACAAGCGCCGCGACGACGCCATGGCGGGAAAGCCTGTTCATGCCGCGGCCTCCCGTTGGCCGAGCGTGGTGCACGCAACCACGAATAGGATCAGGACGCCCTGGACGCCGTTGATCCAGTAGCTAGAGATGTTGACGAGTTGAAAGCCGTTGGCGAGCAGGCCGATGAACAGGACGGATAGCAGCGTCCCGCCGGTCGTCGGGACCAATCGTCTGGAGAACACGACGCCGAGAAGAGCCGCCACCACGACGGAGAGCAAAATGTCCGCCGAGCCCGGCGACGAACCGGTGAGATAAGCCGCCGACAATACGCCCGCCAACGCCCCGAGGACCCCGCTGACGAGATAGCTGCCGGCGACGTACAGCGAGAGCGGGAGGCCGGCGGCGCGCGCCGCCTCCGGATGCGCGCCGATCGCATGCAGACGCAACCCGCCGGGCGTCGACTGCACGGCGGGAAGCACGACCAGCGTCACGAGGACAAGCGCATAGGCCATAATCGGGACGCCGAACGGCCCGACGTCCGAGAGCCAGGTGAGAAACGGCGAACTCGCGGTGACGACGCTGTTTTGGGTGAGCACGAATTCCAGGCCGTTGACAATCTTCGACACCGCGAGGGTCGCCAGCAGAGGAAGAATTCGGAGCCAGACGACGGCGACGGCGTTCAGCGCGCCGACGGCGAAGCCAGCAGCGAGCGTCGCAGCGACGGCGAGGAAGTCGGACTGCCCGTTCTTGATCAGCGTCGCATAGATCGCCGCCGACAGGCCGAGGTTGGCCGCCAGCGACAGGTCGATGCCGCCTTGGATGACGTTGCCGCCGCCGCCGATGACGACGATCGTCAAGCCGAAGGCGAGAAGACCGAGAATCGCCGACTGCTGCAGGACGTTGGCGAGATTGCCGAACGACAGGAAGGTCGGCGCCGCCACAGCGAAGACCAAAATGATCAGGCCGAACGCGCCGTAAGCCCCGACGCGCAGAACCGGGGCGAGCGATTGAGTCTCAAGCCGCAGCGACACGAGCCTCTTCCATGTTTTGGCCGGTCGTGGCGAGATTGAGCAGACGATCCTGATCGGTCTCGTCGCTCGGCAGATCGGCGACGATCTTGCCGCGGTAAAAGACCAGAATGCGATCCGACAGCCCGATCAGCTCGAGCAAGTCGGAAGAGACCAGCAACACCGCGGCGCCTTGTTCGGCGAGAGCGGCGATCTCGCGGTAGATGTCGACTTTCGCGCCGACGTCGACGCCCACCGTCGGCTCATCGAGAATGACCAGGTCTGATCCCTGCACCAGCCATTTCGACAACACGACCTTCTGCTGATTGCCGCCGCTGAGCGAGCGAACCAGAGTCTCGGTTGACGGCGTGCGAATTCCGAGACGGTCGACGAAGCCGCCGACGGTCCTTCTCTCCTGGGACGCGTTGAGGAATCCCCACCGCGAGAAACGGTCCAGCGACGACAGAGAGGCGTTTTCGCGCACAGTGAGATCGAGCGAGACGCCGTGTGCGCGACGGTCCTCGGGCACGAGACCGATCCGGCGCGCGACGGCCGCGACCGGCGAGCCGAGCTTTACCCGCTCGCCGCGCAGCAAGATTTGGCCGTCGGTCGGCTTGGCGAGACCGAACAGCGCGCTGGCGAGCGCTTTGGCGCCGGATCCGACGAGACCAGTGACCCCCAGGATTTCGCCGCGGCGCAGCGTCAGCGAGACGTCGGAATAGTCGCCCTCGCGTGTCAGAGCTTCCGTCACGAGGAGCGGCGCGCCGAGTTGGCGATTGCGCGGCGGGAAGAGATCGTTGACCTTGCGATCGATCATCAGGGCGACGACGCCGGCGGTGGGCGTCGTGCGCGGATCGACGGTCGCGACTTCCGCGCCGTTGCGCAGAACCGTGACGCGGTCGCAGAGCCGGCTGATCTCGTTGAGATAGTGCGAGATGTAGAGGACCGTCAGACCATCCGCCCGCAGGCGTTCGATGACGGCGAACAAGAGATCCGCTTCGCGCCGCACGAGCGCCGTCGTCGGTTCGTCGAAGACGAGCAGCTTGGGCTTGTTCAAGAGAGCGCGGGTAATCTGCACGAGCTGCTGTTCGGCCGACGAGATCTCGTTGATCAAAGCGGTCACGGGCAAATCGATGTCGAACGTGCGCTTGAGCGCCTCGCGCGACTCGCGGTTGAGGCGGGCGCGATCGATGAACGGCGTCCCGGGCCATCGCGGCTCCTGGCCGAGAAACAGGGCCTCCGCCACGGTCAGGGTCGGCGGCAGCAAGCGATCCTGATGGATCATGTGGATGCCCAGCTGCTCGACCCTGTGCGGGTTGAGATGAGCGTGGGCGACGCCGTCGATTTCGATCGTCCCGGAATCGGGAGCGTGGATTCCGCCAAGCACCTTGATCAAGGTCGACTTGCCGGCGCCATTCTGGCCGACGAGGCCATGGACGCTTCCGCGCTCGACGACGAGCGTCGCGCCGTCGAGCGCTTGCACGCCGCCGAAACTCTTCTTGATGTCTCTAAGTGCGAGAGCGGGCGGAACGGACATGGCCGGTCGGAGCTTCAGTTGGTTTTCGTTTGTCCCAACGCGACTTGGGCTTCGCTCGCGTTTTCCTTGGTGACCAACAACGAAGAGATGAAGGTCGTCTTGGGCAGGTCGTGGTTGCCCGCGAAATAACGCGCGATGTTGTCGACCGCGGTCTTGCCGATAAGATAGGGCTGCTGGGCGACGACCGCGCCGGCGGGTTGCGCGGGATCCTTGACCAAAGAAACGATGTCCGGGCTGCCGTCGACGCCGTAGGTCATGATTTCGGTGCGACCGGCGGCGGCGAGCGCCTGCGTCGCGCCGACCTGCGGCACGTCCCACGCCGACCAGATCGCCTTGATCTGGCCTTTCGGATATTTATTGAGCAGCTCAGTGATCTGGGTCTGAGCGTCCTGCACCGTGTTGGGAATCACTTCCTTCAACTCGGGATCGATGATGTGGACCTTCGGGTAATATTTCAGCACCGACTTGAGCTGGTCGTAGCGAATCGCGACTGGCGTCACGCTATAGAAGCCGTTGAAGACGACGATGTTGCCCTCGCCGCCGATGTCGGACACCAGCTTCAACGCAAGCTCTTCGCCGATGCGCCAATTGTCGGAGGTCGTGACATTGGTCGCGTAGGTGGTGCCGGTGTCGAGCGTGAACAGGGGAATGCCCGCGTCGGCGATCTTCTTGAACGACGGCTCGAGAGCGCTTGCGGTGCCGAGCTCCTCGATGATCGCGTCCGGCTTCTGGCTGATCAGAGTCTGGATTTGGGAGATCTGCTTGGAATCTACATAGCCGGCGTCGAGACCGATCGCCGTGCCGCCAAGCCGTTTGATTTCGTCGAGAACGCCCTGATAGGCTTTGATGTTCCAATAGTGTTCGATGCCGATGGTGGTGACGCCGATCGTCTTGCCCTTCAGTGAAGGGACGTCGTCGTCAGCCGCGAAAGCGGCGTGGCCGCCCAAAGCCGCCGCAAAGACGGCGACGGCGAGGCCGCGGAAAAGCTTGGCGTCTGTGCTCATGACTGGTGTTCTCCTTTTGCGAGGTCGATCTCGGCCTCTCGCTGGAAGCCCGATCTTGGGCGGCGCGTCTGGCATCCCTCGACCAAAGATTCACAAGATTCGATCGATCGAATTTATAGACTGAGTGCGCGGACTCCGGCCCGCACATCGGGTTGCAGAACGGACGCCGACGGGCGGCGCAGGAAGCTAAAAGCGAACCTGCGTCGCGTCAGCGGCACATTTAAGCTGTTCTAATTCGAGCGACAGTTGAGAAATGCTCAACCGTGAAATTATCGAACCGCGCGATCGGGCCTTGCAGCGGCGAACCTCAGGCCGCTTGCAGCGCCTGATCGAGATCGGCGATGAGATCGGCGGCGTCCTCGATGCCGACCGACAGCCGCACGAGTTGCGGCGTGATGCCCGCGGCGCGTCGGTCCGCCTCGGGGATCGAGGCGTGGCTCATCGTCCAGGGATGGCTGACCAGGCTCTCGACGCCGCCAAGCGACTCGGCGAGCGCGAAATAGCGGACGCGCTCCAGCGCGCGCACCGCCGCCGCCGGCTCGCCCTTGACGAAGAACGACACCATGCCGCCGCCGCTGCTCATCTGCCGTGCGGCGAGATTGTGCTGCGGATGGCTGGGCAGGCCCGGATAGTGAACCCGTGCGACCTTCGGATGCGCTTCGAGAAATCGGGCAACGGCGAGCGCGTTGGCGGCGTGCCGCTCCATCCGCAGCGGCAGCGTGCGCAGGCCGCGCAGCGCGAGAAAGCTCGAGAACGGGTCGAGCACGCCACCGGTGGCGTTCTGCAGAAAGCGCAGGCGATCGACCAGATCGCGGTCGTCGCGCACGATGGCCGCGCCGCCGACGATGTCGGAGTGGCCGCTGACGTATTTCGTCACCGAATGGACGACGATGTCGAAGCCGTGCTCGAGCGGCCGCTGCACGACCGGCGAGGCGAAGGTGTTGTCGGCGACGGCGAGGACGCCGCGCGAGCGCGCCAGTTCGGCGATTCCGGCGAGGTCGGCGATGCGCAGCAGCGGATTGCCCGGCGTCTCGATCCAGATCAGCCGCGTTTCGGGCGTCAGCGCCGCCTCGACCGCGGCGCGGTCACCCGCATCGACGTGGGTGATCTTCAGTCCCGCCGACCGCGCGCGCACGCGATGGAACAGCCGCCAACTGCCGCCGTAAAGGTCGTCGGAAGCGACGATGTGCGCGCCATGATCGATCAGCTCGAGAACCGCCGATTGCGCCGCCAGCCCGGAAGCGAAGGCGAAGCCCGCCGCGCCACCCTCCATCTCGGCGAGCGCGTCCTCGAACGCCGCGCGGGTCGGATTGCCGGAGCGGGAATATTCCCAGCCGGTGTTCACGCCGGGCGACGACTGGACGAAGGTCGAAGTCGCGTAGATTGGCGTGATGACGGCGCCGGTCGCCGCGTCGGGTTTCTGGCGGCCGTGAATGGCGCGCGTCGAGAGGCCTTGGCCCTGGGGTGTCGTCGTTCCGGTCATCGTTAGTCTTTCCGTCGCCTGAGGTGATTGAGCAGATCGATGCGGGTGATGAGGCCGAGGAAGCGGTCGCCGTCGACCACCACCGCGACGAAGTCCTTGTCGAACATGCGTCGCAACGCCAGGATTGGCGCGTCGACGGCGATCGTTTCGATGTTGGTCGTCATCGCCGCGTTGACCGGCTCGTCGAAGCGGGCGGGATTCTCGATCACCGCCAGCAGCAGATCGGATTCGTCGACCAGGCCGACGATGCGGTCGCCTTCAAGCACCGGCAATTGCGAGACGTCGTAGAGCTTCATCCGCGCGTAGGCGACCTGCAGCTTGTCGTCGGGCGCGACCGTCACCGCCGCGCCCAGATCATGGCGGCGGCCGATCAGGTCGCGCAGGTCGCCGGTCGCCGGCCGTTGGATGAAGCCTTGGTCCTCCATCCAATAGTCGTTGAACATCTTGGAGAGATACTTGTTGCCGCCGTCGGGCGAGAGGACGACGACGCGCTTCGGCGCCGTCTGCTCGCGCGCGTATCTCAGCGCGGCGGCGAGCATCGTTCCGGTCGACGAGCCGACGAGAAGGCCCTCGCGCTTCAGCAGCTCGCGCGCCGCGGCGAACGATTCCGCATCGCTCACGGCATAGGCGCGACTGACCCGCGACAGATCGGCGTTCAAGGGAACGAAATCCTCGCCGATCCCCTCGACCAGCCAGCTCCCCGCTTCGCCCGGCGGGCGCTTCTCGACCACGTCCTTGAGGATCGAGCCGGCCGGATCGGCGAGAATGATTTCGGTCGCCGGCGAACGCTCGGCGAAGAAGCGGCTGAGGCCAGTCAGCGTGCCGCCCGAACCGACGCCGCAGACGATCGCGTCGACCTTCCCCTCGAGCTGGGCGAAGATCTCGGGTCCGGTTCCGGTTTGGTGAGCAAGCGGATTGGCGGGATTGGCGAACTGGTTGATGAAGATCGCGCCCGGCGTCGCCGCGGCGAGCCGCTCCGCCTTGTCCTGGTAATATTCCGGGTGGCCCTTGCCGACGTCGGAGCGCGTGAGGATCACCTCAGCGCCCATCGCCCTGAGGTGAAAAATCTTCTCGCGGCTCATCTTGTCGGGAATGACGAGAATCAGCCGGTAGCCCTTGGCGGCCGAGACCAGCGCCAGCCCGAGGCCGGTGTTGCCCGCCGTCGCCTCGACGATGACGCCGCCGGGCTTCAGCCGCCCGTCCTGCTCGGCCGCCTCGATCATCGCTAGCGCAGGACGATCCTTGATCGAACCGCCGGGGTTGGCGCTCTCGAGCTTGAGAAACAATTGGCACGAGCCGGCGTCGAGCTTGGTGATCTCGACGATCGGCGTGTTGCCGATCAGCGCCAGCGGGTCCCTGGCCGGACGCGGCGGCGCCGAAGCGTCGGCGGCGAGGTTGAACGGCAGCGTCATGGCGGGGTCCGTGTTGGCGTTAGGCGACGTCGTCACTGGCGTAAGAGGCCGAAGAGATCGGCGCGGCGTTGTCGCTAAGGCTCGGCGCGGAACCTGCCGCTCTTGTCGAGCCGCATCGCCGTCCAGTCGCCGACCCATTGCAGCGCGCACACCAGCGCAATGAGAACGAGGACGACGACGATCATGACGTCGGTCTCGAAGCGCTGATAGCCGTAGCGGATCGCCAGATCGCCAAGTCCGCCCGAGCCGACCGCCCCCGCCATGGCGGAGGCGCCGATCAACGTCACCAAGGTCACCGTGAACCCGGCCGCCAGACCCGGCAGCGCCTCGGGAATCAGCACTTCGTTGACGATGGTCCAGCGGTTGCCCCCCATCGCCCGCGCCGCCTCGATCAATCCGGGATCGACCTCGCGGAACGACAGTTCGGCGATGCGGGCGTAATAGGGGATCGCCGCAATCGACAGCGGCACGATGGCGGCGGCGACGCCGATCGACGTGCCGACGATGAGTCGCGTCAGGGGAATGACGGCGACCAGAAGGATGATGAACGGGATCGACCGGCCCGCGTTGACGATCGCGCCGACGACCCGGTTAAGTGGAATCTGCTGCCAAATGCCGCCCCTGTCGGTGGCGACCAGCAGCAGCCCGAGCGGCAGCCCGAGCGCCAGCGAAATGCCGCCCGCGGCGACCGTCATGACGACGGTCTCGAGCAAGGATTGCCAGAGCAGCTCAATCATCGTCGACGACATGACCGAGCGCCTCCACTTCGCTGGCGCGCTGACGCAGGAATTCGAGCGCCGTCGCAAAATCCGTTTGGTTCTGGCCGTCGAGCTCGAGGAAGAGCGCGCCGACCGCCCTGCCCTGCACCGTGTCGACGCCCCCGTGCAGCAGCGACGCGCGCGCGCCGACGGCGAGCGCAAGCTCCGCCAGCAGCGGCTCGCGCGCCGGGTCGCCGACGACGACCACCTTCAGCACCGTGCGCCTGCCGAGGCCGGGGACGAGGCGCGCCGCAAGCGCTTCGGGCAGGCTCGGCTGAAAGGCGCGCAACAGACTGCGCGTCGTCGCCGCTCGCGGCGTCGCGAAGACCCGCCAAACCGGCCCCTGCTCGACGATCCGGCCGCCGTCGAGCACCGCAACACGGTCGGCGATCGCCCGCACCGCGCCCATCTCATGGGTGATCAGAAGAATAGTCAGATCGAGGGCGCGGTTGATGTCCTTCAACAGGGCGAGAATGGAGTCGGTGGTCTCGGGATCCAGAGCTGAGGTTGCTTCGTCCGACAGCAGCAGCGCCGGTCGCGCCGCCAGGGCGCGCGCGATGCCGACGCGCTGCTTCTGCCCGCCGGAGAGCTGGGCCGGATAGGCGTCGCCCTTATCGGCGAGACCAACGAGGTCGAGCAGCTCGGCGACGCGGGCGCGGCGGACGGCGCGCTTCTGGCCTTCGATCTTAAGCGGCAGGGCGATGTTGTCGGCCACCGTCTTGGCCGACAGCAGATTGAAATGCTGGAAGATCATGCCGATCCGGCGGCGCAGCGGCTGCAGCTCGCGCTCGCCCAGGCCGACGATCGAGCGTCCGTCGACCTCGACTTCGCCGCTGTCGGGTCGCTCGAGCCCGTTGAGGCAGCGAATGAGCGTCGACTTGCCAGCGCCGCTGCGGCCAATGAGACCGAGCACTTCGCCGCGGCGGATCGTCAGCGAGACCCGATCGAGGGCGGCCGTCACGCCGAACCGTTTGGTCACGGCGTTCAGCCGAACGACGGGCGGCTCGTCCGAATCGGCGGACGGGTCGATCGTCAGCGGGTCAAACGTCCCGGTCAGCGCGTTCATGCGGCGCTCTCGCGCAGCAACGCATGGCCGCCGACAGCCGACGAGTCGTGGGCCGTCGCGCTCGAATAGAGCCGGGGATCGATGGGGCGGAAGCCCTTGGCGTTGAGCGTCAGGCGAAGCAGCAGCCGCTTGCGGTCGGCCTCCGACCAATCCTCGAACCGCGAGCGCGCGTGCAAGGTGGTGAGATTGTTCAACAGCAGCACCTCGCCGGGCTCGAGGCGAAACGCCGTCTTCACCCGTTCGCCGTAGCGTTCGAGCGCATCCATCGCCTCGACCAGCTGCGAATCGCCGTCGTCCGCGGCGCCGAGGTCGTCGGCGAGGTAGGGCGGCGCGTAACGTACGCTGAGAGCTCGCCCGGCGGTCGAGAAGACCGGAACACGGCGCGCCGCAGTCGTCGGCTCGCCATGCGTCCCCGCGGCGCGCCGATGGTTGCGCGCGCCGCGATAGAGCGCCGGCAGGAGATCGGGCCGCTCGCGCAGGAAGAGATTGTGGACGGCGAAGGCGCTGGCGACCGAAGTGTCGCCGCCGCGCCGCGCGGCGCGCACCGCCATCAAGGCGACCATGTCGCAGGCGTTGGTATGGAAGCAAAGCGGCCCGGCGCCGGCGCCGTGGCGCGCTCTCGATGCCGACTCGTCCGCGCTGGTCGCGACGTTGGCGAGTTCGCCCTGCCAATGCTCGCCGGCGAGGCGCGAGCCCAGCTCCCACAAGACAAGCTTCAAAGTCTCAAGCGGCGCGCCGTCGACGGGAAATCCCCTGACGACGGCGAAGCCGCGGCCGTCGCGAACTTCGGCGAACGGCGCCGCGAGCGCAGCCGCGAACTCGGTGTCGAAGAATTGCCTGCGATCGAAGGCGTCGATCGGCCGCCTGCATTCGGCAAGCGCGCCGGCGCGCTCCATCAGGCGGTGGACTGCTGGCAACGGCAGACGAACGACCCAATCCTCTTTGTCGGGCAGTTCGTCGCCGATCCAGGCGCGACGATCGACGACGTACGGATAGAACGGCGTCATGGCCAGCATCTTCCGTTCAGGCGGCCTCCTCGCCGGCCCGGGCGGCGGGAGAACGCCCGGGCGCGCGAGGAAGCCGACGGACCTCACCAGGCCGGCAGGCCGGTGCCGTGATAGGCCTTCGCCAGCGCGTCTTTCACCGTGTTGTTCTGGTAAGCGGCGACCAGCGTCTTGACCCAGGCATCGTTCTCGTGGCCGACCTTGACCGCGATGAAATTGCGATAGGGGTTGTCGGCCAGAGGCTCCTGGGCGATGCGGTCGGTGTCCGGCTTGAGGCCCGACTTGAGCGCCCAGTCGGTGTTGACCACGGCGGCGTCGAGGTCGTCGATCGAACGACCCACCACGCCGGCGTCGAGCTCCTTGATCTTCACGTCCTTCGGGTTGGCGACGACGTCGGCGGTCGTGGCGAGGATGCCCGATCCGTCGCGCAGTTTGATCAGCCCGACGGATTGCAGGACGACCAGTGCGCGTCCCTCGTTCGAGGGATCGTTGGGCACGCCGATGATCGCGCCCTTCGGCAGGTCGGCGACCGAATGGTGCTTGTGCGAATAGAGGCCGATCGGCCAGACCGCGGTGAAGCCGACCGGCACGATGTGATAGCCGCGCGTCTTGATCTGATTGTCGAGATACGGCTTGTGCTGGAACGCGTTGGCGTCGACGTCGCCGCGCTCGAGGGCCTCGTTGGGCTGTGTGTAGTCGTTGAAGACGATGGTCTTGATCGTCAGGCCGCTCTTGGCCGCCTGTTCCGCGACGACTTTCCACACGTCCTCGTCTTCGCCGCCGATAATGCCGACGCGCACCGTCTCGGCCGCGGCGGGAGACGCGGGCGCGACCGCCAACTCGATGAATGCGAACGCCGACGCCAGCGCCAAGCCGAGGATCGAACGACGCCCGCACATCGCCCGCGCCCCTGCTGCTGAAGAGATCGGAAGGCGGTCAGCCGACTTTGCGGACGAGGTCATTGCAGGATTCCTTGTGCTTGAAGCGCCGCGTCGTAAGTCGGCGCTGAGGCACAGACTATTTAAACCATAATGTTTGTCAATTGATTATTTCTGCATCGCTGGTACGCGAAATTAGCGAGGCTGTCAGATTGCGCGGCCCATCGCGCGGGCGCCGCCGACGCCGCCTTAAACGGCTGTTGTTGCGGGATTGCTGGCGCCATCGGACGCCAAGCCGGCGCGCAGCGTCGATGCGGGCGGCCGTTCCGATCGAATATTGACATTGTTCATCGAAAATATAGACAAATTCCTCCGCACGCTTTGACTCGGCGCAGGCCGCGCCTCTGCCCAAGGCGAAGGCGTCGAGGTTCAGGAGTGACGAAAGTGGGCCGCGTAACCCTGCTGCCGGAAAACGACACGACCAACGGATGGTCGGCCGTCCTGCCGCCGCGACGCCCAAAGCCGCCGCTGTCGCGCGAGATTTCCGTCGACTGGGCCGTTGTCGGCGCGGGGTTCGCCGGCCTCGCCGCGGCGCGGCGCCTCGCCGAACGCCGCCCGCAGGACCAGATCGTGGTGATCGAAGCCGGCGCAGCCGGCGAAGGGGCGCAAGGGCGCAACGCCGGTTTCGCCATCGATCTGCCGCACAATCTCAGCGCCTCGTTCAGCGAACTCGAGAGCGCCGAGCGCCACAAGCGGCTGTACCGCGCCGCCATCGCCCATTTGCAGAGCGTCGTCGAAACGCACCGCGTCGCCTGCGACTGGCGACGCGACGGCCGCTATCACGCGGCCGTTTCGCAGCGGAGCGTCGACGGCGTGCTCAAGCCGCTCGCCAGCGAATTGGCGCGCTCCGGCGAGTCGCATGAATGGCTCGATCGCAAGGCGCTCGCCGACGTCATTGGGACCGACTATTACGCCGCTGCGCTGTTCACGCCCGGCGGCGTTCTCGTCAACCCGGCGGCCCTGTCGCGCGGGCTGGCGGACACGCTGCCGCCGAACGTGACGCTCTACGAGTCGACGCCCGTCGTCGACTTCGAACCCGGCGCGCCGACGCGCCTGACGACGCCGCACGGGCGAGTGAACGCGCGCAAGGTCGTGCTCGCGGTGAACGGCTTCGCGGATCGGTTTGGCTTCTTCAAACACCGCCTGTTGAGCTTCGCCGCTCACGCCAGCCTGACGCGGCCGCTGACCGAGGACGAGCAGCGGCGACTGGGCGGAAAAGCCCATTGGGGCCTCACCCCGGCCAACGCTTTTTCCGGCATCACGATGCGTCGCACCGTCGACAACCGCATCCTCGTTCGTCAGAACGTGCGCTTCCGCCCAGGACTGCGCGCGTCCGACGAAGAGCGACGCCACGTCGCCAAAGATCACAAGCGACTATTCGACAAGCGCTACCCCAACCTGCCGGACGTCACGATCGGCCACACCTGGACCGGCTACATCTGCCTGTCGCGCAACAGCGCGCCGGGATTCGGCGAAGCGGCGCCGAACGTCTTCGTCTCCGTCTGCCAGAACGCGGTCGGCATGACCAAGGGCACAATCGGTGGACTCCTGGTCGCCGACAAAGCGCTTGGCGTCGCCAATCCGCTCATCGCCGACATTGAGGCCGTCTCCGGTCCGGCGTGGCTGCCGCCGCGCCCGGCGCTCGATATCGGCGTGCGGACCCGCTTCGCTTTCGAGCTGTGGCGCGCCAGGGCCGAAGCCTGAGGGCCCCAGCGCGCAAATTCTGTCGAGGAGTCGAGGTCGTCGCAATGGTCAACTCGATATTCGCCAATTGCGGCGTTTCGATCTTCGAGACGATGTCGCGCCTCGCCGCCGAGTCCGGCGCGGTCAATCTCGGTCAGGGGTTTCCTGAAGGCCTCGAACCGCCGGAAGTCGTCGACGCGGCGATCCGGGCGTTGCGCGACGGGCCGCACCAATACCCGCCGATGCTCGGCGTTCCGGCGCTGCGCCAAGCGGCGGCGGAAAACGCGCGCCGCTTCCACGGGCTGACAATCGATTGGGAGCGCGAGGTCCTCGTCACGTCGGGCGCTACCGAGGCGCTGGCCGACGCGTTCCTCGGTCTGCTCGAGCCGGGCGACGAGGCGATCGTCTTCGAGCCGGCCTACGACAGCTATGGCGTCATCCTGCGCCGCGCGCCGGCGTCACCCCGGTCCCCGTGCGTCTGGCGCCGCCTCATTGGGAGCTGCCGCGCGAGGCGTTGCTGGCGGCGATCGGGCCGCGCACGCGAGCGATCGTCGTCAACACGCCGATGAACCCGATCGGCAAGATCTTCTCCACTGACGAGCTGCGCTTCATCGCCGATTGTCTGCTCAGCCACGACCTGGTGGCGATCGCCGACGAGGTGTACGAGCACCTGACGTTCGATGGCCGCCGGCACAACAGCTTGTTTGCGCTTCCCGAGGTTCGCGACCGCGTCGTACGCATCGGCTCGGCAGGCAAGACCTTCTCGGTGACCGGCTGGAAAGTCGGCTATCTGTTCGCCGACGCCAAGCTGATGGCGCCGATCAGTCGCGCCCACCAGTTCATCACCTTCACCACGCCGCCCGCCCTACAGGCGGCCGTCGCCTTCGGCCTTGGCCTGCCCGACGCCTATTTCGCCGGCCTCAAGGCGGCTCTGCAGCAGCGTCGCGACTTTCTCGTCGGCGGTTTGCGCGAGGCGGGCTTCGAAGTCGGCGACGTCGACGCGACCTATTTCGCCGTCGCCGACGTCTCGCGGCTCGACCGGGATGGCGACGACGTCGCCTTCTGCCGGCGGCTGACGACCGAGGCCGGCGTGACCGCGGTGCCGGTGTCAGCCTTCTACGGCGGCGGCGACGTACGCAGCCATGTCCGCTTCTGCTTCGCCAAGCGCAACGAAACGCTCGCCGAGGCGCTGAAGCGGCTGAGGACGTGGGCCGGTCACGCGACAAGTTAATGAATTGATGAATTCGATTATATTTATAGATTCATGGCGTGATCCGTTCCTCAGAATTTGCGAGCCGCGCGATAGCCGCCGTCTCCTCTTCAACCGCGACCGACGGCGGCGCGGCAGGCCGCGCCCCGTATTCGACAGCGTTCGACGTCATTCAATTTGAATACGGTAGGCGGTCCTAAGGCTGAAATGACGCGCACGCGCAAGCGCCGGCCGCGCTCGTGCGTCGGGTGGCCACCGATGGCGGCGCCGCACCTTCGCCAAAGGCGATCGTCCGGGGTGTGAACGAAATGCGCAAGGAACCGGACGTCAATCTGTCGCCGACGGTTTCCGACGTCGTCAAGTCAACCACCTGTTACATGTGCGTGTGCCGGTGCGGGATCAAAGTCCATCTGCGCGACGGGCAGGTTCGCCATATCGAAGGCAATCGCAATCACCCGGTGAACAAGGGCGCGCTGTGCGGCAAAGGCGCCTCCGGCGTCATGCAGCACTACTCTCCGGCGCGGCTTCGCAAACCGCTGAAGCGCGTCGGCGAGCGCGGCAAATCCGAGTTCGTTGAGATCGAATGGGACGAGGCCTTGGCGATCGCCACGGAGTGGCTGTCGGCCATTCGCCGCAGCGATCCCAAGAAGCTCGCGTTCTTCACCGGACGCGATCAGAGCCAGTCGCTGACCGGCTGGTGGGCCTCGGAATTCGGGACGCCGAATTTCGCCGCCCATGGCGGATTTTGCTCGGTCAACATGGCCGCCGCCGGCCTCTACACGATTGGCGGCTCGTTCTGGGAATTCGGCGAACCCGATTGGGACCATGCGAAATACTTCATGCTCTTCGGCGTCGCGGAGGACCATGATTCCAATCCGATCAAAGCGGGCCTGGTCAAGCTCAAGGCGCGCGGCGCCAAGATCGTTTCGGTCAACCCGATCCGCACCGGCTATTCCGCGATCGCCGACGAGTGGATCGGCATTCGCCCCGGCGCCGATGGCCTGTTCGTTCTGGCGCTGATTCATGAATTGCTGCACGCCGACAAGATCGACCTCGACTTTCTCGTCCGCTACGCCAACGCGCATTGGCTCGTCATTCAATCGCCGGGCGCGCCCGATCACGGCCTGTTCGCGCGCGATGCGGACGGCGAACCGCTCGCCTGGAACGCGCGCGACAAGGCCGTCACGAAAGCCGGACGCGTGGACATCGCGCCCGCCGTGGTCGGCGAATTCGCGCTTGCCGACGGACGCCAGGCGGCTCCCGTCTTCCAGCTCGTGGCGGCGCGCTACATGGATGCGCGCTACAGCCCGGAGGCGGTCGAGGCGACCTGCGGCGTCAGCGCCGATCAGATCCGACGCATCGCCGCCGACCTCGCCGAGGCGGCTTTCGAGCAGACCATCGAACTCGAGGTCGAATGGATCGATTGGGCCGGGCGCAAATACGACAAGATCATCGGCCGCCCCGTCGCGATGCATGCGATGCGCGGCGTCGCCGCCCACAGCAACGGCTTTCAGACGTGCCGCGCCATCCATCTGTTGCAGACGCTGCTCGGCGCGATCGATTGCCCGGGCGGATTTCGCTTCAAGGCGCCGTTTCCGCAGGCGATTCCGCCGACGCAGAAACCCACCGGCAAGACCGTGTCGCCAAACACGCCGCTCAGCGGCGCGCCGCTCGGCTTTCCCACGGGGCCGGAGGATCTGTTGGTCGAGCCGGACGGAACGCCGATCCGTGTCGACAAGGCCTTCTCCTGGGAGGCGCCGCTCGCCATTCACGGCATGATGCACATGGTCATCGCCAACGCGTGGCGGGGCGATCCCTATCCGATCGATACGCTGTTCATGTACATGGCGAACATGGCGTGGAATTCGTCGATGAACACCGCGCGCGTCATCGACACGCTCACCGACAAGGACGCCGACGGCCGCTACAGGATCCCCCATTTCATCTATTCGGACGCCTATTCTTCCGAGACGGTCGCCTACGCCGATCTCGTACTCCCCGACACGACCTATCTCGAACGTTGGGACTGCATCTCGATGCTGGATCGGGCGATTGGTTCAGCCGACGGGCCGGCTGACGCCATTCGCCAGCCGATCGTCCCGCCTGACCGCGACGTTCGCGCCTTTCAGACGGTGCTGCTCGATCTCGGCGCCCGGCTTGGCCTCGGCGGCATGACCAATCAAGACGGGTCGGCGAAATACCCGGGAGGCTACCCCGATTACATTGTCAATCATCAGCGCGCGCCCGGCGTCGGGCCGCTCGCCGGCTGGCGCGGTGAAAACGGAGAGGCCTACGGCCGTGGCGCGGTCAATCCAAAACAGCTCGAAGCCTATGTCGCCAACGAATGCTTCTGGCGTCATGAACTCGCGCCAGATCAGCAGTTCTACAAGTTCGCCAACCAGCGCTATCTCGAATTCGCCGCCGAAATGGGCTTCGTGCGCTCTGCGGCGCCCATCGTCATCCAGCTCTATAGCGAACCGCTGCAGAAGTTTCGTCTGGCGGCGGAGGGGCACGGGCCGATCCAACCGCCCGACGATCTGCGCGAACGGGTCAAAGCCGCGTTCGATCCGCTTCCACTCTGGTATGCGCCATTGCAGGAAGAGAGGGTCGATTGCTCGGCCTATCCGCTTCACGCGCTCACCCAGCGCCCAATGATCATGTATCATTCGTGGGGATCGCAGAACGCCTGGCTGCGGCAGATTCTCGGACGCAACAGGCTCTATGTCGCTACGACCACCGCGCGCAAACTCGGCCTCGTCGACGGCGACTGGGTGCGCGCTTTCAGCCACAATGGCGCCATCAAGGTCCAGATCAAGACCATGGATGGCGTCAACCCTGACACCGTCTGGACCTGGAACGCAGTCGGCAAACGATCGGGCGCCTGGACGCTCGCGCCCGACGCGCCGGAAGCGCGCAGGGGATTTCTGCTCAATCACTTGATTAGCGAACATTTGCCGGAGGAAGCGGGCGGTCGCCAACTGTCGAATTCCGATCCGATCACGGGTCAGGCGGCGTGGTTCGACCTGCGCGTGCGGATCGAGAAATGCGAGCCCGGCGACGAGACGACGCAGCCGCAGTTCGCCACGTTGTCACTACCGCCGGGTCTCGATCCGGCGCCGGCGGTCAATCGGCGCGGCGCCGCGTTCGCCCGCCGATCTCGGTAAAGCGGCGGGAGGCAATTCGTCATGACCGATCTTCCCGCCGCGCCCAGTCCGACCCGCTTGGGCCTCGTCGTCGATCTGGACGCCTGCGTCGGCTGTCACGCTTGCGCGACGAGTTGCAAGGAATGGAATACGGGTGGGCAATGGGGGCCGCTGACCGACGTCAACGCCTACCAGGCGGAGCAACGCGGCGTGTGGTTCAACCGCGTCTTCACCTACGAAGTCGGCGGACGCCGAGAGGACGCGCGAACCATCCATTCTCCCAAGGCCTGTCTGCATTGCGAGAATCCGCAATGCGTCACTGTCTGTCCCACCGGCGCCTCCTACAAGCGCGCCGCCGACGGGATCGTCCTGGTCGACGTTGAGCGCTGCATCGGCTGCAAGCTTTGCGCCTGGGCCTGCCCTTATGGCGCGCGCGAGTTCGACGAGGACCACGGCGTGATGAAGAAATGCACGCTTTGCGTCGACAGGATCTACAACGACAATCTCGCTTCGGCGGATCGTGTGCCCGTTTGCGTCGCGACCTGCCCGACCACGGCGCGTCATTTCGGCGATTTCAACGACCCTGAATCGAATGTCTCCCGTCTCGTGCGCGAGCGCGGCGGCTTCGATGTGGCGCCCGAGCTGGGCTACCGGCCGACCAGCAAATACCTGCCTTCGCGACCGCGCCGAAGCGCGCCCCACGAGGCGTCTCAGCCTGGCGCGCCCGGCGCGGCGCGCGACCATGTCGGCGGCTTCCTGCGCTGGGTCGACCGCGCGCTTTCGCGCTGACAGAAACGCCAAACGATGGACCCCGCCTATTCGATCATTGTCTTCACCACCGCTTCGGGGGCGGGCTATGGCCTGCTCGCCCTCGTTTCGCTGTTGGCGATCGGCGGCGCCTTGCCCCCGACGACCGGACTTGGCCTCGCCGCGATCGGGGCGGCGGCGGCGCTGATTGTCGCGGGGCTGTCGAGTTCGGCGCTCCATCTGGGGCGGCCGGAGCGGGCGCTCGGCGCCTTCAGCCAGTGGCGCTCGTCCTGGCTCGCTCGCGAGGGCGTCGCGGCGGTCGCGACTTTTGCGCCGCTCGGTCTCTTTGGGATCGGCTGGGTCTTCTTCAATGACGTCGGCGGCTTTTTCGCCTGGATGGCGGCAGCGTGCGCGCTTCTCGCCTTGCTGACGGTCTCATGCACCGCGATGATCTACGCGAGCCTCAAACCGATCCGGCAGTGGCGCAACGGCTTCGTCCTGCCAGGTTATCTTGCGCTGGGCCTTTACAGCGGTTCGCTGCTGCTGGTGTTGTTGACCCGGATGTTCGGCGTCTACAGGCCGGCATTCGCCCTGCTGGCCGTCATTCTGCTTGGCGTCGCTTGGGCGATCAAATGGGGCTACTGGCGCCATATCGACGCGACGCCGGCGCAGATCAGTCTGGGCGCCGCCTCGGGCTTGGGCCGGTTAGGCGAGGTGCGGCTGCTCGAAGCGCCGCATACCGAAGCCAATTTCGTCATGCGCGAGATGGGCTACGCGATCGCGCGCGCGCATGCCCGGAAGTTGCGGATCGTCGCGCATGTCGCGCTCTTTTTCGCGCCTCTGGCGCTCCTCGGCGTCGTCGCGGCGGGCCCCCCGATTCCGGCGCAATTGGCCGCGCTTCTGGCAGTCCTCAGCGCGGCGCTCGGCGTCGGCGTCGAACGTTGGCTGTTCTTCGCCGAAGCGCGGCACGTCAGCATGCTGTTTTACGATCGTGCGGAGTGAGCGATGAGGGCGACCGACCCATTCCCCATTCCCGGGCGCGGCGGCGAGCCGACCCACGGGATCGCCTGGGGTGCCATCGCGCGAGCGATCGTGCGCGACCGGCTCCGGATCGAACGCAACGAGCGCGTCCTCCTCTGCGCCGACCCTTACTACGGCGGCGCCATGCTCGACGTGCTACGCTGCGAATTGCAGCAGGCGCGCGCGATCGAGCTCGCCACGATCCTCAACTGGACGCCTCGCGTGACGAAGCTGCGCGCCGCCGACGGCTGCAAATCGGACCCGGACGACGCCCGCGGCTAGTTCGTCCGTCCGCCCGCGCCCCTGTCGGCCCGCCGACAGAAGTGAACGGCCAAACGCGGTAACATGCGGGTCGTCGCGGCGGGGCGTCACCGTCTCGAATTGGGTTGAGGCTGTCGGCTCAAATTGAACTGACGGCCTCGATCAGTGTGGCCTTTGGGAACAAGCTTTTAGACTGCTGTCGGCTGGAGGGCCGCCGGGGCGCTTAATCACAATCTGGAGAATGTTGGTGGATACCTTTCGCCGCCTGATCGAAGCGGTTGAAGCCGAGGGCGTCGCGGCGCTCGTCACCCTTGCCGAGACGGCGGGGTCGAGCCCGCGTGAAGCGGGCGCGCGCATGGTCGTGCGCCCGAGCGGCGGCTTTCACGGCACGATCGGCGGCGGCGAGCTGGAATACCGGGCGCTTAACGAAACGCGCGCGGCGCTCGCCGAAGGGCGCGGGCCAGTGCGCCGCCGCTCCGTCGCGCTTGGGCCAGAACTCGGGCAGTGTTGCGGCGGGCGCGTCGTGTGGCGGATCGAGACCTTCGACGCACGCGATCTCACCGAACTCGCGACTCTTCGCGCCGCTGAGCGCGAAGGTCCATTCGTTGCGCTCGCGCGGCTCGGCGCCGACGGCCGCGTCGAGCGCCGTCTCGGCGACGCGGCCGAGGATGGCGACTGGCGCGAAGCGTTCGGCGAGGCGACGACGCCGGTCTATCTGTTCGGCGCCGGCCATGTCGGCCGCGCGCTGGTGATGGCGCTAGCGCCACTGCCCTTCGCCGTGCGGTGGATCGATCCGCGCCCCGAGGCGTTTCCCGAGCGGGCGCCCGCCAACGTCAAGTTTGTCTCCGCTCCCGACCCGCCCGCTGAATTGACCGCGGCGCCCGACGGCGCGCTGGTTGTGGCGATGACCCATTCACATCCGCTCGATCTCGCGGTGGTCGCCGAGGGGTTGCGCCAGGACCGCTTCCCCTATGTCGGCGTGATCGGTTCGGCGACCAAGCGCGCTCGCTTCGTCAGCCAGCTCCGCACAGCGGGGTTCGCCGAGGCGCGCGTCGCCAAGCTCGTCTGCCCGATCGGCGCGCCGGGGATCGCCGGCAAGGAACCGCCGGTGATCGCCGCGGCCGTCGCTGCGCATTTGTTGATGGCGCGTAACGCGTCCTGAAGGCGCCGATCTACCGCCGAGACGCGCTGCGCGTCTTCTTGCACGTGGCCTTCTTCTTGCCGCCGCGCTTGGCCGCCGCCGTCATTGCTTTGCTGCGGCGGGAGCGCTTCTTCAGCGGCGCCGCGATTTCTCGATCATCAGCAACGGCGTCGGATGAAACAAATCGGCGTGAAACTTGGATCCCTTGGGGACGTCAGCCGCTTCCATAGTTTCAACGGATTACGTTGTATCGTGATGGGGTCCTGCTTCGGCGCAAGTTCACAGCCGTCAACGACTTTCGGCAATAGGTCTTCTTCTTTCAGACGCCGCATGATCGCCCGTCACCCACAGACTCCCGCAAGGACAGCGCTTCGAGGAGCATCAGCGCGAACCCGTCGAGCCGAATGCCGCCCCAGCTCGCTTCGCAATCCTCAGTCCGCCAACGCCTGGTCGAGATCGGCGATCAGGTCGGCCGGGTCTTCGAGCCCGATCGACAGGCGGAAGGTTCCTTCGCCGGTCCAATCGCGATAGGCGTCCGCGGCGCCCCCGGTGAGATGGAACGCGGCGCCGAGCAGCTCTTCAGTCGGAATGTAGTAGATGAGACTGCGGGTCTTGCCGAGTGACACGGCGTAGGAAAAGACCTTGAGCCGCTCGGCGAGCCGGCGGGCGAGGGCGGGCCCATCGTCGGCGGAAAACGAAATCATGCCGGAGAAATTGCGCATCTGCCGTCGCGCAAGATCGTGCTGCGGATGTGACGCCAGCCCCGGCCACAGAACGCGCCGAGTCGAGCGATGGCCTTCGAGGAAGGCGGCGACCGCAGCCGCGCCCGCCTGGTGGGCGGCCATGCGAGCCGGAAGCGTCTCAAGCCCGCGGAGGATCAGCCACGCGGCGAACGGATTGATCGCAGCGCCGAAATGGATAAGCGAAGTCTTGCGCAGCGCCGCCATATCGTTGACGCGGCCGATCACCGCGCCGCCAAGCGCGTCGCCGTGCCCGCAAGCGTATTTGGTCAGCGAATGCACGACATAGTCCGCGCTGAGCGCGATCGGCTGGGTGGCGACCGGCGTCGCCATGGTCGAATCAACGGCGAGTTCGACGCCGCGGGTATGCGCCAATTGCGCGATCGCGGCGATGTCGGCGAGCCGCAGGATCGGATTGCACGGCGTCTCGATATGAACGAGCCGCGTCTCCGGACGCAGTGCCGCCGCTACCGCGTCGAGGTTCGACGTGTCGACCGCCGTGGTCTGAACGCCGAGCTCGGGCAAAATGTCATGAGCGAGTTCGGCGACGCCGGCGTAGCAGACGTTTGACAGCACCAGATGATCGCCGGCCTTGAGCTTGACGAACCACAGCCCGGCCGTAGCGGCCATGCCGCTGGCGAAAACGACCGCCGCTTCGCCGCCCTCCAGAGCGGCGAGCCGCCTTTCGAGCAAGTCATTGGTAGGGTTGTTCCAGCGCGTGTAGATGAACGGCGGCGGGCCGTTGAGCGCGTTGGCGGAAAACCCGCTGTCGGCGGCGGCGTAGAAGCTGGTCGCCAGCACCAGCGGATTGAGAACTGCTTCTTGGGGGACGCCCGGCTTGGAGCCCGCGTGAATCGCTTTGGTCGCCTGGCCCTTCGTCACGTCCGTGGTCAACGATCGTTCTCCTTTGGCGCCGTCATGCCGAATTGACCGACATTCGCCGGATGTCCACCCTTTTCGAGGCGACGGCGGCCCAACTAAGGGCTCGTTCAAGAACAATTGAATCGGGCTGGCTGGCTGGCGGGACATTGGGGCGCGACATGGGGGGATTCGCGCCGGGACACGGAGCGGCTAGAATCTCGGCATGATCGACGAGACGGCG